>CAKULR010000207.1 GCA_934667295.1 uncultured Kiritimatiellota bacterium | reverse complement strand
TGCTGCTGACCGGCTGCTCCGTCGGCCCGTCCGGCGCCGTCGCGGCGACAAGGGCGGGTTCGGACGACGATCCGGCGGCGGACGGACGGTCCGTCATGCCGAGGACGAACAGGAAGACGAGCGCGAGGGACGCCACGAGCACGGCCAGCTTCGCCCGGCGGACACGGCGGCGGCGGCGGAGCGTGCCGACGAAACGCCCCGCGAAGTCCTCCGGCAGCTGCTTCGTGCGCGCATACGCGCCCAGCCTCCGGGCCAGCTGACGATCAAATTCCTCTTCCGTCATGTTTTCCTTCCTTTCTCAATTCTCCAGCAGTTCACAGAGCATCCGGCGCGCGTTGAAGAGCCGCGACTTGACCGTGCCCACCGGTACGGCGAGCTGCACGGCGATCTCGTCCACCGACCGTTCCTCGAAATACTTCAGGACGACCACGGCGCGCGTCCCCTCCGGCAGCGCCCGCAGCGCCGCCAGCAGGCGGTCCGAACCGACCTCCCCCACCACGTCGGGCAGCACCGTCACGGCCGCCTGTTCGGGGAGGTCCAGCGTCGAGCCCATCGGAACGACCTCCGGGCCGCTGCGGCGCAGGTCCATCCGCCGGAAGTTGAGCATGATCGTGTAGAGCCAGCAGAAGAAGTCCCCGCTCGGCTCGTACTGCCGGATCTTCTTCACCGCCTGGTCGAACGTGCGGAACACCAGCTCCTCGGCGTCCTGGTCGTTGCGGCACAGGCAGGAGGCGGCGGCGAAGAGCCTGTTTCCGTACTCGGAAACAAGCTGCCGCGCACCGTCGTCGACGTTCTGCTGAATCTCGCGCCAAACTTCCATGTTCAAGACGTACCACGCCTACATCAAGGTAAATGCGGAAAGGCCAGTACGAGGTTCACCGCGCAGCCATTTTATTTTCGGGCGCGCGGCGCGGGATGCATGTGGTATACTCTCCGCATGGAAAAGAAGGTCTATCTCGACGCGCGCGACTATCTGCGCGACATGTGGCGCCTCGCGCGCCAGGTCCTCGACTCCGGCTGGCGGCCCGACGTGCTCCTCGCCCTCTGGCGCGGCGGCGCGGAGGTCGGCGTCGCCGTCCACGAATACCTCAAGGTGCAGGGCGTCTCGGTGCGCCACATGCCCATCAAGTGCTCCAGCTACACGGGCATCGGCACGAGCAACGCCGAGGTGAAGTTCGAGCATGCGGACGGCGTGCTGGCCCAGCTCAAGCCCGGCACGAAGGTGCTCGTGGTCGACGACGTGTTCGACACGGGCCGCACGGCCGCCGCCGTCCACGAACGCCTCGCCGCCCTCGGCTGCGACATGCGCATGGCCTGCGTCTACTGGAAGCCCGAGAAGAACCTGACCCCCTACAAGCCCGACTTCCACGTGCGCACCCTGGACCGCTGGATTGTCTTCCCCCATGAAATCGAAGGTCTCACCCCTTCCGAAATCGCCGAAAAGGACGAAGTCCTCGCCGCCTTGATGAAGATTAAGTAGTTAAGTGGTTAAGTAGTTAAGTTGACCTCCAGAATTAGGTCAGACCTAATTCTGGAGGTTTTTGAAGTTGTTGCACGGTAGACTGCCCCCAAGGTCCATGCCCCTACACTCCAATATTTTCCGTGTGTTCTGCGGTAGATCCCTCTTCCCTCTTCTACCAAGTTGACCTCCAGAATTAGGTCAGACCTAATTTTGGAGGTCTCGCCGAATCCATAAAGCGAAGTGACTTAAAAGCGAAAGCGCCGCAACGGACGTTGCGGCGCTTCGTTTCGGCATGTCAGCCTACCGGGAATCAGAATTCCTGCGAACGACGGCGGGAACGCGCCCGGATGCGTGCGCGCGCGGATTTCTTGCGCGCCTTCACGCAGGGCTTCTCGAAGTAGCGCTGGTCGCGCAGCGTCTTGATGATGCCCTCCTTGTCGAGGATCTTCTTCAAACGCTTGAGACCGCGTTCAACGGTTTCGCCCTTTTTCAGCTTCAGCTGGATCGCCATGCCTGTTTCACCTCACTTTCAAAACTTCTGGATCTTCGGGGACTCCAAAAAGTCCAAGTAGTATATCATCCCCTCCGCGCCTCCGCAAGCCCGATTCCGATAAAATGCGAATCGGGAAGGAGGAAATGGAAAGGGGGAAAGGGGATAGACAGATAGGAGACAGGACGCAATGAATTGTGTCTCTCCCGGGAGGGTCGTAACTTGTTGCGACCACCGCCCCACAGCGCCACGCGCCGAGGGCGGCGCGGGTACTTCGCGCACCAGGCCGTTATGGTTACGCGCAGAACGGCGCAGACGCCGACACAGAACACAGGGAAAAGTACGGGCTCCAAACCCGTGTTCTCCGTGTACCGCCGCAGACGGTTTCAGTGTGTTTGTTCTATGGTACACCACCCACGAACGGCTCGGTACGCAATGTACCCGCGCCGCCCCGGCGCGTGGCGTCCAACAGAGATTTACCCTTAACGGAAGATCCGAACATGGGAGAGGCGCGCTCCTGTGCGGCCACGGCCACCTGAAATCTTACCGAAATCACTCGTTATCAACATTTAACACACTATTCTGATAGATTCGACAGGAAGACGACACTCTTCAAATATTTTTCCGCATCATAATCTCATCAACGGACCTACAGGACAGAATGTTGGATTTCACTGCGGAACACGGACATCCTCCAATTCCATTCTCGAAAACGGTCACGCAGTTCGTCCGTTCCATCCCAGAGGAGTACGTCCCCTGTCTCTACCACAGAACACCCTAAACGGCCTGTGGCCGTCACAGAACACACAGCAAGCAGTGCGAACGGACACGACAGGTGTTGGCTTCGATCCATGCGACACCTTTTGCGGGTGAACAAGACTTGGAATCTAACCTGGGACCGGTCGCAACAAGTTGCGACCCTCCCACGTTCGGACGCCACGCACCGAGGGTGGCGCGGGTACTTCGCGCGCCAGGCCATAACAGGTTCAACGCATGCCAAGCCACCATTGGGTACATATCAAGCCACCAGTACACAGAAAGTCCATGAAAGGGCGA
>CAKULR010000206.1 GCA_934667295.1 uncultured Kiritimatiellota bacterium | reverse complement strand
CCGGGAGAGGTCGCGGAGGGACTGCATCTCCTCCGGACCCTTCGCCTGGGCGTTGATCTGCTCGGCGAGGTTGATGCCGGCGCGGATCTCAGGCCCCTTCGCCTCCGTGAGCGCGCGCCGCGTCGCCGCCACGAGCCCCCGCAGCCCGTCCTCGCCCGCCGCAAGCCCCTGCTCCAGCACGTCGAGCATCGCGAACTGGTGCGACGGGTCGCCCGACCCTTCGCCCAGCATCCGGAGCAGCGTCCCGGTCCCCACGTTCTGCCCCTGCTGGAGCATCTGGCGCAGGTTGCGGAGCATCCGCTCCATGAAGGCGCCGCCCGGCAGGTCGGGCAGCACCTTCTGCC
The DNA here is from genome assembly GCA_934667295.1 of uncultured Kiritimatiellota bacterium. GTDB lineage: Bacteria > Verrucomicrobiota > Kiritimatiellia > RFP12 > UBA1067 > RUG572. The sequence goes on along the minus strand of CAKULR010000206.1, from coordinate 2,666 downwards.
ACGTCAGCACCGCCTCGACGAAGGGGTTCCCCGCGCGGCGCGCCTCGCCGAGCCTGCGTTCGCCCGCCGTCTTCATCGCCTTCTCCTCGAACTGGAAGGACAGCTCCTCCAGCGAGTCCTGGAACTCCTGCGCGGGGTCGCCCATCACCTGCAGGGTGAACCCCATCGCCGTCCCCGACTCCGCCACGACCTGGTTCGTCTGCTGCGTGGAGAACGCCTCGTTCTGCAGGGCGTCGAAACGTCCCGCCGAAAGCGCCTGGCGCATGATCTGGGCGGCATCCATCATTCGTCGCGCTTCTTCCGTTCTTCCGCCTCGCGCCTCTTCCGCTCGTCCTCGCGCGCCTTCCGCGCCTCGTCGCCCTTCGAAAGGTTCTCCTCCACGCGCTCCACGCGCGTGATGTCGCGGGCGCGCAGGGCCTGATAGTCGAGCGTGGAGGGTCCGACGGGCGCGAGGACGCGCGGCGTGAGGATGAAGAGGCGCTGCACCGTCTCGTTCTTGTGGGACGAACCGCCGAAGAGCCACCCGATCCACGGGATGTCCCGCAGGTAGGGGATGCCCCAGCCGGCCTCCTCCTGGATGTCGCGGAAGTAGCCCGCGAGCAGCAGGGACTCGTTTTCCGGCAGTGCCGCCTGGGTGTCGAGCGTCGAGGTGCGCGTCATCGGCATCGCGTCGACGCTCAGCGTCTCGAACCCGCCGTCCTGCAGCGAGAGCGTCAGCCACACCCGGCGCGGCTCGTTCGTGGCGCCGGCGGGCGGTTCGATGACGCGCGGCTTGATCTCCAGCCGCGTCCCCGCCGTCACCTCCTCCAGCGTCGCGACCTCCGTGCCGACGACCTTCGCGTGGTAGCTCTGGGTGTCCGTCATCGCGGCGGCGAGGTTGTTGACCGTCAGGATCGTCGTGCGGGAGATGTTGCGCGCCTTCCCCTTCTGCCGCAGCGCGTTGACGGACGCCGCCACGTCGACGTGCCGCCCGAGGTAGGAGGCCGCCCCGGCGAAGCCGCCGCCCGCGAGCGAGGCGGCATCGACGAGGTTCCCCACGTTCTGCCCCGCCGCGCCCTCGAAGTCGCCGTGCGCGCCGTTCACCTTGAGCGAAAGCTGCCAGTCGAGCGAATCGTCCCGCGAGAGCTCCAGTGTCGTCACCTCGATCTCCACGAGCTTCTGCGGCGTGTCGAGCGTGCGGATGAGCTGTTCGTACATGCCCATGCGCGTCGCGACGTCCCGCACGAGCACCGCGTTGAGGCGGTTCTCCGGGCGGATGACGGGCGAGACGACGGCGGATGCGGACGCCGCGACGGCGGGGGCGTTCGTCCCCTCCTGGATCTTCCCCTCCGTCGCCCCGGTCTGCATGATCTCCTGCAGGAGGGAGGCGACGCCCCGGATCGTCACGTTCGCCTCGGGGCTCGCCGCCCGCAGGCTCACGTTGTCCGCCCAGGTGTGGACGAGCGGGAAGAGCCGCGTCTCGATCTCCGTGAACGTGCGCTGCTCGCGCAGGCGGTCCGCCTTCCCGATCGTCTCCGCCACGAGCGCCACGTAGCGGGGCGGACCGTACACCATGATGAGCTCGTCGTTCGACGCCGTCTTGAGCGGGAAGCGCGGATCCTCCACCCCCAGCTCCTTCAGCATCGCGCTCACCTCCCCCGCCTTCATGTAGCGGAGGTCGATGAGCGTCGTCGCCGACTCGCTCGCCGCCGACACGAAGACCGTCGTGCCGTCGAAATACCACACGAGGTTGTGCATCGCGGTGAGGCGGTCGAGGAACGCCCCCGCCGGCACGTCCTTGAAGTTCCCCGAGAACGTCCCCGACACCGCCGCCGAACAGAGCACCGGCACGCCCTGCGCGACTCCAAAGGCGTCCAGCGCCTCCCGCACGTCGAGCGCGCGCGCGGTGAGGGAATAGGTCGGCACCTTCCAGCGCACCGCGTCGAGCGACGCCGCCCGGGCGCCCCCCGCCATCAGGGCCGCCGCCACGCATACGCAGATTCTGTGAAACGTCTTCGTCATGGACTCGCTTCCATTCACGGCACAATCATCATCTCGGGCACGCGCTGGTGGTCCCGCACTTCCCGAACCCGCGCCTCCCACCAGTCGCAGGACGCGGTGAAGACCTCGAAGAAGCGGCGGAGCTGCGCCGCGTCGGCCCCCGCCGCCACGTCCTGCCACAGGATCGGCGCCTCCCGCACGGCATCCCACGCAAGCACCGCCTCCTCCTTCAGCATCCGTCCGGCGGCATAGCCCGCAAGCGCCGCGAGGTCGGGGCTTTCCCCCGCCTCCGCCGTACGCAGCGCCTTCGTGAGGATGAGCCGCCCGTCCCGCTCCTCGGCCTCGATTTCCCCGCCGTCGACAACAAGCGTGAACGTCCGCGCACCGGCGGGGACGCCCCCCGGATAGCCCAGGACCTGTACGCATCGTTCCAGCTCGGTCGCCCGGTTCCCTACTCCGCGAACTTCGGCAGGGCCGGCGGCGGCAGGTTGAAGGCCGCGTCCATCAGCTGGCCCAGCGCATCGTCGCGCGTCAGCGCGGCTTCGACCGCCGTTCCCACGTCCTCCACACCCCCGGGCACGCCGGAGGCCGGGGCGATGTCTCCGGGCATGCCGGAGACGGCGGACAGGGTCTTCACATCGAAGCCCTGATCCTCCAGGGCCTTCATCACCAGCTTGCGCCGCCAG
>CAKULR010000205.1 GCA_934667295.1 uncultured Kiritimatiellota bacterium | reverse complement strand
CCGCCGTCGCCCTGCAGCCACCACACGGTGGGCGCGTTGAGCGTGAACGGACGGGAGACGCCCTGTCCGTTCCGGCCGCGCCCCTCGACGATCGCCTCGCCGTTCCCGGGGAGCGGGAAGACGAGCCCCGTGTCGGAGAGCACGGTCGCCGCCCCCTCCCGCCCCGCCACCTCCACGCGCGGATTGGCGCCCCAGTCGCCGCCGTGGAGGAGGACATGCTCGCCCCCGCCCACCGGGTACGAAGCCCAGGTGACGACGGGGGATGATTCCGCGACGGCCGCGCCCGCGACCAGACAGCAGACCGCCAGGATGTTCGTGCCGTTCACGGGCCGTTCCGCGCGCTAGAACGTCACCTCGGAGTCGTCCCAGCAGCAGCGCAGGACCTTCTCCATCAGCTTCGCGTCCATCTTGCGCGGATTGCAGCCCGTGCAGGCGTCGCCCATCGCGTTCTCCGCGATCTGCGCCGCCTTCGCCTCGAACTCGTCCGCGCCGACCATCGGCGGCTGCGCCGCGTTGACCGCCGTCTTGTAGACGGGCAGCCCGTTCGCGGCGTAGTCCTTGATGCAGTGCGGGATGTTGAGCTCGTCGTTGAACTTCCGCACCCACGCGATGAGCGCGGCGATCTTCGCCTCCTGCGAGGTCTCGGTGCCCGCGATCCCGAGCTCGTCCGCGCACAGCGCGTAGCGCTCGGCGGCGAACGGCACGGCGGCGTTGAAGCGGATTACCTTCGGCAGGTACATCGCGTTCGCCGCGCCGTGGATGATGTGGCCGCCGGAGAACGCCGCGCCCGTCTTGTGGGCGAGTGAGTGGACGATGCCGAGGAGCGCGTTCGAGAACGCCATGCCCGCGAGGCACTGCGCGTCGTGCATGACGGCGCGCGCGGCAGGGTCGCCGCCGTAGCTCTTGACGAGCGCGTCGCGGATCATCTTCATCGAGTGGATCGCGAGCGCGTCCGAATACGGCGAGTGCGCGACGGCGACGATGGCCTCCAGGTCGTGCGTGAGCGCGTCCATGCCCGTGTGCGCGCAGAGCTTCTGCGGCATCGTGAGCGTGAGGTCGGGATCGACGATCGCGACGTCGGGCGTGATCTCGAAGTCCGCGATCGGGTACTTGATGCCCTTCGCGTAGTCCGTGATGATCGAGAACGCCGTCACCTCGGTCGCCGTGCCGGACGTGGAGGAGATCGCGCAGAAGTGCGCCTTCGTGCGGAGCTTCGGCAGGCCGAACACCTTGCACATGTCCGCAAACGTCGCCTCGGGGTGCTCGTACTTGATCCACATCGCCTTCGCGGCGTCGATCGGCGAGCCGCCGCCCATCGCGACGATCCAGTCGGGCCGGAACTCCTGCATCACCGCCGCGCCCTTCATCACCGTCTCGACCGACGGGTCGCTCTCGATGCCCTCGATGAGCTTCACCTCGAAGCCGGCCTCCTTGAGATAGTCCTCCGCGCACTGCAGGAACCCGCCGCGCCGCATCGAGCCGCCGCCGACGCAGATGACGGCGCGTTTGCCCTTGAGGGTCTTCAGGGTCGCAAGGGCGCCCTTGCCATGATAGATGTCACGGGGAAGTGTGAAACGAGCCATGTTGGAACCTCCTTTGCCTGTTATTGGGTAGAAAGATATTGATATGTTAGCACTTGTTCCGGGACGATGCAAGCGGACGTTTCGGGCGTTTCGGGCGCCGCTTATCCTAGAAATCGCAGTTGAAGTCAAGGGGGTATCGCCCCGCCAGTTTCGGTTGGCGGGTTGAGCTGGCGTTTCCCCGTGGTTCTTCCGGCTCAGCGAAGCGGAAGGGTCGCCTGCCGAGGCCGTATTTGCGCGCCCTTCCGCTTGCCGCCGTGTAGATCGTGACGACACCCTGCCGCGCGTGGCACGTGATGCGGGCGACACACGCCTCCCTGTGCGAGCCGTCCCGCCGAAGCGCGTGAAGACGTTCCAGAGGTTCGCGGCGATGACCGACAGCCCGGCGAAAAGCGCGGTCGGAGCGAGGGAATGCGCCGTGAAGCCGCCCCAGCCCCACTGGTTCTTCATCTCGTCGAAGACGTTCTCGCAGTCGCCGCGCTCGCGGTAGAGAGGAAGGACGTCCCGCGCGTCCATGTCGAGGTCGGTGACGAGCGCGTGCCACTCGTAGCCGTCGGAATGGTCCCAGTCCGACGCCTCCACGAGCTCCAGACCGGGGATACCCAGCTGCGTGAACTTTCTCTGCGGGGGGCGCTTCCTCCTCTTCGGCATCACCTCGGCGGGAAGCCTCGCGAACACCATGCGCCCGCGCCAACGAGCCGAACCACGCCCCCGGCTCCGCGAGCAGGGTGCGGAACTCGCCGAGTACCCCCTTCGACCGCCTCGCCTTGAACAGGTACCGCACGTCCGCCGCCTCACAGTCGCCGATGAACGACTCGATGCCGGAGGCGCAGGTTCTCGTGCCAGACCCACGCAAGTGCCTCTTCCGCCGGATATGGACGCGAAGTTCCGCCGCACGGAGTCGCACGACATGAACCGCCTGACGCCGAACAACCCGGCGGTGGCGGCGTCACCGCGCAGGCAGTCGAAGTGCCTGAACCTCGTCGCCCCGTTCATCATCGACACCATCACCGTCGCGACAAGGTCCCACACCTCCGGTGCGTTGTTGCGCGACAGCCTCATGGGCACGCTCCACGAAGCGGTCGAGGAACCCGCCCGCCTTGGCGAACTGGCTCAACTGCGCGGCGTGCGCGCTGCGGTGAGACTCACACCGCGCCATGTCGCGGTCACGGTCACAAGGACCATTCCCGCTGCGCCGAGACGGCGGAATGTGACTCTTTCGCCGCCAGCTGGCCCACGACGATGAACTGATGGGCGAAGGGAAAAACCTTGATTTTTTCCGCCCTATAATCTCATTGCGTCCAATCCCGTCTTCTGCTATCATTCCCGCATGGACAAGAAAGTCTTTCCATCAGTTCACCCTTCCTCCAGCCCCGCCGCGCCGTCCCGCCGTTCCCCCTCCGGCGAGCTGGCGGCGTGGCTCGCGAAGTACGAACC
>CAKULR010000204.1 GCA_934667295.1 uncultured Kiritimatiellota bacterium | reverse complement strand
CACCCCCCCCTCCCCGACAAAAAAAGAAAATCATTTCGTCCTTTACAGGATGAAATGCTTGCCTTGAATGGCTCGGGCGGCTGGATTCGAACCAACGACCAATTGATTAACAGTCAACTGCGCTACCACTGCGCCACGCCCGAACGTGGTTCGTTGAAAACGAGGGATAGTTTACCAAAGCACCGGGCGGGGCGCAAGGGGGAATCCGAAAATTCTCACAGGAATTTTTTGTTCAGCGTGAAACCGAAGTCGTGCGCGATCTGCTTGAGCTGCTTCACCTGGATGGCGCTCTTCTTCATCGCGCCCGTGGACTGGGCGCGGATGCGGATCTCGGCCGCCTTCTCCACCGTGTCCATGAGGCCGAAGCAGCGGTCGAAGTCCCTGCCCGAGACGAAGAGCCCGTGGTGGACCCACACGACGATGTTGTACTCGCGCATGAGCTTCGAGGTCGCCGCCGCGATCGGGCCCTTCCCCGGCACCATCCACGGCACCACGCCGACGCCCTCGGGGAAGATGACGGGGCATTCGGTCATGATCTCCCACAGGGCGCGCGTGAACGCCTTGTCCGTCGGCGGCAGCACGAACGTGAGGGCGATGAGGTTCACGGGGTGCGCGTGGTAGATGACGCGGTGCTCGCCGCCCGTCAGCTCCAGTTTCACCTCGTGGTTCTTGAGGTGGCTCGGGAACTCGCTCGTCGGGCGTCCGCCGTCCTCCAGCCCCCACCAGATGCGGTACTTCGTGCCCGTGGGGTCGATTTCGACGATGCCGAACGCATGGACGGGGTCGCGCATCACGTTGCGCATGTAGCCCGTCGTGCGCGTGACCATGAAGAACTCGCCCGCGAGCTTCGGCACGCTCTCGAAGATCTCCTGCCAGTCGCCCGTGGCCTTCCTCTGCACCTTCTTCACGTTCGCGGCCTCGTCCTTCGTGAGCCGGTAGCTGAGGTTTCCGCCGTTCATTTCGTGCCAGCCCTTGTCCACGCCGTCCTGGGCGATCTGCATGAAGCCCTTCGTGCAGGGCATGTCGAGAATCTTCATTATTTCGCGTACCTTTCTTGAATGGGAAGATGGGAGATAGTATACCACAACAGCGTTGGCAAAAAACGCCGCGCCTCCGAAAACGGAGGCGCGGCGTCCTGGAACCGTCGGAACGACGGCGCGGCATTACATCATGCCGTCCATGCCGGGCTGGCCGGCGCCGTGGCCGCCGCACCCGCAGTCCTTCTTCTCGGGAATGTCGGTGACCATGCAGTCGGTCGTGAGCAGGAGGCCGGCGATCGACGCCGCGTTCTGCAGCGCGGAGCGCGTGACCTTGGCCGGATCGACGACGCCGCACTTGATGAGGTCGCCGTACTCGCCCGTGCGCACGTTGTAGCCCTCGGAACCCTTCGTGCCCTTGACCGTGGCGATCACGAGTGCGGCTTCCTGGCCGGCGTTGTTCACGAGCTTGCGGAGCGGGGCCTCGATCGCGCGGGCGATGATGGCCGCGCCGACCTTCTCGTCGCCCGTGAGCTCCAGGGCCTCGACGGCCTTCTGGCAGCGCAGGTAGGCGACGCCGCCGCCGGGGACGATGCCCTCCTCGACGGCCGCGCGGGTCGCGTGGAGCGCGTCGTCGACGCGGTCCTTCTTCTCCTTCATCGCGGCTTCCGTCGCGGCGCCGACCTTGATGATCGCGACGCCGCCGGCGAGCTTGGCAAGGCGCTCCTGCAGCTTCTCGCGGTCGTAGTCGGAGGTCGTCTCCTCGATCTGGCGCTTGATGAGCGCGACGCGGGCGGAGATGTCGGCCGACTTGCCCTTGCCCTTGACGATCGTGGTGTTGTCCTTGTCCACCGTGACCTTCGCGGCGCTGCCGAGCATGTCGAGCGTGACGTTCTCAAGCTTGATGCCGAGGTCTTCGCTGATGAGCTTGCCGCCCGTGAGGATCGCGATGTCCTCCAGGATGGCCTTGCGGCGGTCGCCGAAGCCGGGGGCCTTGACGGCGCAGACCTGGAAGGAGCCGCGCAGCTTGTTCACGACGAGCGTCGCGAGCGCCTCGCCCTCGACGTCCTCGGCGATGATCATGAGCGGCTTGCCCGTCTTGGCGACGTTCTGCAGCACCGGCAGCATGTCCTGGAGGTTCGAGATCTTCTTCTCGAAGAGGAGGATGTAGGGGTTTTCGAGGACGCACTCCATCTCCTCGGGATCCGTCACGAAGTACGGCGAGAGGTAGCCCTTGTCGAACTGCATGCCCTCGACGACGTCCAGCGTCGTCTCCAGCGTCTTGGCCTCCTCGACCGTGATCGTGCCGTCCTTGCCAACCTTGTCCATCGCCTCGGAGATGATGTTGCCGATCATCTCCTCGCCGTTGGCGGAGAGCGTCGCGACCTGCGCGATCTCCTCGGCGCTCTTCACCTTCTTGGCGATCTTGGCGATCGCGTCGACGACGGCGTCCGTCGCCTTGTCGATGCCGCGCTTGAGGGCCATCGGGTTCGCGCCGGCCGTGATGTTCTTCAGGCCCTCGCGGTAGATCGACTCCGCGAGCAGCGTCGCGGTCGTCGTGCCGTCGCCGGCGACGTCGTTCGTCTTCGACGCGACCTCGCGCACCATCTGCGCGCCCATGTTCTCGAAGGGATCGGCGAGCTCGATCTCCTTGGCGACCGTCACGCCGTCCTTGGTAATCTGCGGCGAACCGAACTTCTTGTCGAGGATGACGTTGCGGCCGGACGGGCCGAGCGTGCTCGTGACCGCGGCACTGAGCTTTTCAACACCCGCGAGAATCTTCTGACGCGCCTCCGCGTCGAACTTGATCTGCTTTGCCATAGCTGACTAAACCTTTCCTTATGAAGGGGTTCGGGGAAACGGGTTTCCCCGTCCGTTGTATCTATTCGCTTACTTCTCGAACACGCCGAGCAGGTCCTCTTCGCGGACGAGCTGCAGCTTCTTGTCGTTGATCTTCACTTCCGTGCCGCCGTACTTCGGCAGCAGCACCTCGTCGCCGACCTTGACGTCGAACGCGAGTTCCTTGTGGTCCTTGTCGTACTTCTTGCCGAGCGCGAGCACCTTGCCC
>CAKULR010000203.1 GCA_934667295.1 uncultured Kiritimatiellota bacterium | reverse complement strand
GCACCCGCCCCTGCGGCGGCCCGTCCCGCGCGCGCCGCCCCGTCGGCCGAAGCGGCCCCCGCCGCGCCGCCGCCGCCCGCGCACGTGCTGACGGACGAGGAGCGCAAGCAGATCATGGACGACAAGAAGCTGAACGACTTCATGGGCCTGTTCAAGGGCGCGCAGGTCACCAGCCTGAAGTGAGACGATTCTTCAACAGCAAAGGAACGACAATGGACGCGAACGAGAGACCCACGATGAAGATGCTGCCCGGCGACGAAGTGCGCCAGATCATGTGGCGCATCGCCGAACGCTATGACATCCAGATGGCCGTCGCCGGTGCGCGCAGCGTGGCGCGCGGCCTGGTCGCGAAGCTGGTCGCGGACGGCCAGCGCAAGACGCACGAGTGGACGCCCGAGAAGCAGTCCCTGTTCGACGCCTTCGACGCGAGCGGCGTGACGGCCGCCACGCTCAACGCCGACTGCGGCGGACTCTTCGAGGGTCCGCGCAACCTCGCCGAGTCGATGCTGACCTACGAGACGGCGTGGGTGGACAACGGCGCCGCGACGAGCTCGTTCGTGAACGCGCTCGCGATGGGCCCGATCGCCGAGCTCGGCACGCCCGAGCAGAAGACGCGCTACATGACGCTCTGCGCCCCCGGCAACGCGGGCGGGAAGACGTGGCGCGGCTCCTTCGCGCTCACCGAGCCCCTGCCCTACGTGGGCGTCGACACGGGCGTCCTCTGCGGGCGCGTCTCGGTCGCCGAGTGGAAGGACGGCGCCGAGCCGCTGCTCCGCGTGGAGAAGCGCGGACGCTTCATCACGAACATCGCGATCGCCGACTACGTGACGATCGCCGTCAATTCGGGCGACGACCGCATCAAGGGGTCGTGCATGGTCGTCGTGGAGGCGACGGACCCCGGCACGTTCGACCGGGGCGCGCAGACCCTCAAGTGTGTCCACCAGCTCTCGAACACGGGCGATCCCGTCATCGACGTCGTCGTGCCCGCCTCGCGCATCATCGGCGGCTACGACGTCGTGGAGGGCCGGATCGTGCCGAAGCTCGCCCACAGCGAGATCATCGCGCAGGTCTTCTCGAAGACGCGCGTGGGCGTGGGCGTGATGGGCGCCGCCTCCCTGATGAGCGCCGTCGAGCCGGTGATCCGCTACCAGCGCACGCGCTTCCGGGGGGCGGTCGGCGTGGAGGAGAGCTCGCCGCGCTACCAGCAGGGCCTCCAGATGAAGGAGGACGTGACGGAACGCCTCGCCGACGTGTGGGCCACCGCCGAGGCCGCGAGTTCGCTCGGCTTCGACATCTCCCGCCGCTACGACGCGCTGGAGCTCATCCAGGACGAGGCGAAGGCGAAGCTCGGCAAGGGCCGCGACATGCTCCGGAACATGAAGGCCCCGATGGAACGGGCCGTGCAGCTGCTCGCGGAGGGGAAGGACCCGCTTGCGGACGACGACGTGACCGTGCGCTACGTCGCCCTCCTCGCCATTTGCAACATCCTCTGCCCGAGCTGCAAGCTCTGGAACACCGGCCACGGCGCCGACGTCATGCGCCAGGCCGTCACGCTCATGGGCGGCTACGGCATCACCGAGGACTGCCCCGGCTTCCTCTTCTACAAGTGGACCGACATGCAGCTCGACGCCACCTACGAGGGCCCCGAGGCCGTCCAGCGCCGCCAGATCAGCGAGACGATGGCGAACCCCGTCTTCCTCGCGCAGCTCGCCGCCTGGGCGAAGGAGCTGGAGGCGTGCCCGTGCGCGGACGAGAACGGCGCCCGCGCGCTCGCCGCCGCGCTCCGCCTCTGGTCCTGGACGCAGACCTTCGCGAAGGCCGCGAAGGATCCGAACGGCAAGAAGCTCGGAGCCTCCCAGCGCCACGGCGTCGTCTTCCCGCTTGCGGACGCCCTCGCCGGCCTCATGGCCGCGAAGAGCTTCCACGCCGACATCAAGTTCCTCGCGCAGAACGGCGCGGACCACCCTGTGGTCGGCCCCGAGCTCGCCGGTTACCTCAACACGTTCAACGACCTGCTCGGCACGGTCGTGGCGGACGTCGCGGGCGAGGCCGCCAAGATCTGCAGCGGCATCGTCTACGGCTTCGGCGCGGCGACGGCGGAGGATAAGGCCGCCTACGCGGCCCTGCGGAACGCGCTCGACGAGGCCCTTGCCGGCACGCGCCTCGCGAAGGACCGCGCGGCGAAGTGCCTCACGACGATCATGATCCCCGAGGCGCTTGACTACCCGATGTGATTTCCCGTCCGTTCCCTGTCAGGGAAACGGCGTGGAAGTCCCTTACCGTGTAGATACGAAACGAAGGAGGTACGACATGAACAACAAGAATCTCGTTCTGGCATTGGTCGCAAGTTGTGCGTGCATGGTGTTTGCGCGTCCTGGCGGCCCTGGTGGTCCTGGCGGCCCGGGCGGACGCGGCCCCGGTGGTCCGGGTGGTTCCCATCATGGTCCGGGTCCGGGGCGTGGTCCCGGCGGCCCTGGGGTCCGGCCCGGTCCCGGGGGTGGCCCTGGCGGATTCCGCCCCGGCCCCGGTGGCGGTCCGGGCGGTTTCCGTCCCGGTCCGGGTGGTGGCCCTGGCGGTTTCCGTCCCGGTCCCGGCGGCCCTGGCCCCGGAGGTTTCCATCACGGTCCGGGGCGCGGCCCGGGAGGTCCCGGTCCTGGGTTTCGTTCCGCCCCGCCGCCCCCGCCGCCGCGCTGGGGCTATGGTCCGGGGTTCCACCGCCGTCCCGGTCCGCCGAGCCTCGTCGGTTGGCATCGTGGTCCGCTCCACCCCTACTACCGTAGCTGCTGGTATGACAACGTGTGGTACGACGCCGCCGGTTACGCCTACTACGCGCCGGGGTATACGACCACGACGGTCGTGCAGCAGCCCGTGGTGGTACCGCAGCCCGTCGTCGTGTCGCAGCCCGTCGTGCAGCCGGCGGTTGTCACGCAGCCGGTGGTCCAGCCGGCTACGGTCGTGACGCCCACGGTTCCGCAGACAGTCGTGACGCCGACGGTCTACTGATCGGCTGCTGGGGTAATTGTAAAACTCCGGACGCGACAAGCGCGTCCCTCCCGGATTTGGGCCTGTCCCCATGAATATGGT
>CAKULR010000202.1 GCA_934667295.1 uncultured Kiritimatiellota bacterium | reverse complement strand
CCTCAACCGCGTCTACGACGTGGAGGACGTCGTGCGCGTGAACGCGAGCGCGATGGCCGTGATGGTGGCGTGCGGCGACCGCGCGAGCGAGCAGATCACCACGCAGAACCTCGTCCACACGGTGGACATGGGCGAAAAGCTCGGCATCCCCGTCCTCGGCGTGACGGCGGTCGGCAAGGACATGGCGCGCGACGCGCGCTACTTCGGCCTCGCCACGCGCGTCTGCGCGGAGAACGGCGCCTCCTTCGTGAAGACCTACTACACGGAAGAGGGCTTCGAGAAGGTCGTGGCGCAGTGCCCCGTGCCGATCGTGATTGCCGGCGGCAAGAAGCTGCCCGAGGACAAGGCCCTCGAACTCGCCTACAAGGCCATCCAGGCCGGCGCGGCGGGCGTGGACATGGGACGCAACGTGTTCCAGAGCGCCAAGCCGCTCGCGATGATGAAGGCGATCGCCGGCGTCGTCCACCAGGGCCTCACGCCGCAGGACGCCTTCCAGCTCTACAACGACGAGAAGTGAGCCTGACGCTCCAGTTCCTCGGCACCGGCACGAGCGTGGGCGTTCCCCAGATCGGCTGCCGGTGTGCCACCTGCACCTCGACCGACGCGCGCGACCGGCGCCGCCGGTCGGGCCTTTATGTGCGCGCCGGGAAGACGGCGTTCGTGGTGGACACGCCGCCGGAGTTCCGTCTGGCGTGCCTGGAACTCGGCATCGTGAAGGTCGACGCCGTCGTCCTCACCCACGCGCACATGGACCACGTGGCGGGCTTCGACGACGTGCGCCGCTTCAACACGCTGAACGGGAAGGTGGCGATGAACTGCTACGCCGCGCCGGAGACGGTGGAGGCGATGCACGGCATCTTCCCCTACATCACGACGCAGGCGAACCCCATCGGGCTCTTCCGTCCGATGATCGCCTTCAAGCCCGTCACGCGCACGTTCCGGATCGGCGACGTGGCGGTGACGCCGCTCCCCGTGGAGCACGGCGGCGTGCGCACGAACGGCTACCTCTTCGAGGCGGTGGGGCGGCGCGCGGCGTATATCTCGGACTGCATCTCGATTCCGGCGCGGACGCGCGCGAAGATTCGCGGCGTGGACGTGCTCGTGCTCGACTGCCTGCGCGAACGGGAGCATCCCACGCACATGAACCTCGCCCGCGCGCTCGCGGCGATGCGCGAGGCCGGCCCCGGGCGGGGCTACCTGATCCACATGAGCCACGACGTGAAGCACGCGGCGTTCTCGAAGAAGCTGCCGCGCGGCGTCCGGCTCTCCTACGACGGCCTCCGGGTGCGGGTCTGACCGCTCGGCGCGAAGATTGGATGGAAATGGAAGGAAAGGAAGAACGACCATGACGAAGCGACTGTTTCTGGGGCTGATCGGCGCCTGGTGCGGCGCGGCGTTCGCCGCCCTGCCGAGCGAGATCACCGTGACGCTCAAGCCCGCCCACGACGTGTACGTGGAGGGCGAGCGCATCCGCGTGGTCGTGGACGTCGCGAACGCCTCGCCGGACGTGATCGACTGCCGGGGTGCGAAGGCGCCGGACGCGCTTGTGCTGGAACTCTACCGCGCGAGCGACCGCCACCAGTTCGACAAGATCTCAAAGGGACCGTTCACGGCCGACTTCGCCCTCCTCTCCGGCGAGGGGCAGAAGCTGGAGGCCTTTCTTGGCGATCACTTCGCCTTCGAGAAGACCACGCGCTACTTCGCGCGCGCCGTCCTCATCCACGGCGGCATGCGCTTCGAAAGCCCGCTCCGGACGTTCGACGTGGTGCCGGGCATGAAGTGCGGCGGCGCCCTCCAGATGTTCGAGGGGCACGACGGCCTGAAGCGCACGTTCGAGCTTGTCCACTGGAGCCGAAACCGCATCGAACACCTCTTCCTCAAGGCGCGGGACCACGGCACGTCGAACCGGCGCTGGGCGACGGCCGACCTCGGTCCGCTCCTCCGCGTGACGCCCCCCAAGGTGTCGGTGATGCAGACGGGCGAGGTCGTCACGCTCCACCGCGCGACGCAGGACTCCTTCATCCGCACGGAGTTCTGGAGCCTCCCGAACGTCTTCGAGTTCCACGCGAACGAGGTCATGATGGATCCCGACGTGGCCGGCGCGGAGCGCGTGAAGGAGCTCTACAAGGACTCCGGCGGCGTGGAGGCCGTGAAGAAGGCCTGGTGGAAGTTCTGGTAGTTTTCAGGTAGGCGAAGATGAACATTCTGGGAATCGAGAGCAGCTGCGACGAGACGGCGTGCGCCGTCGTGAGGGACGGGCGCGAGGTTCTGTCCAACGTCGTGTACACGCAGATCCCGCTCCACCGTCCGTACGGCGGCGTGGTGCCGGAGGTGGCGAGCCGCGCCCACATCGAGAAGATCCACGGCGTCGTCGCCGAGGCGATGCGCGGCGTGGACGCCCTCGATGCCGTGGCGGTGACGTACGGGCCGGGGCTTGCGAGTTCGCTCCTCGTGGGGCTGAACGCCGCGAAGGGGCTCGCGCTCGCGCGCGGCGTGCCGCTCATCGGCATCAACCACATCGAGGCCCACCTCCACACGCCGTTCCTTTTCGACGCGCCGGGGAACGGAACGCCGCCCCCCGCGCCCGGGGACGCCCTGCCCGCCCTCGGTCTCGCCGTCTCGGGCGGCCACACGACGTGGGTGGACAGGCCCGCCTCCGGCACCTACACGATCAGCGGGCAGACGCTCGACGACGCGGCGGGCGAGGCGTTCGACAAGGCCGCGAAGCTGCTCGGGCTCGGCTACCCGGGCGGACCCGTCATCGACCGCTGGGCGAAGGGCCACTGGAACGGCGTGACGGACTTCTCGGACGCCGCCGCGCTGAAGGCCCTCGCCTACCCGGCCGACATCGCGGTGCGCGATCCCCTGCCGCGCTTCCCGAAGGGCCACCCCCGCGCCGGAACGGCGGCCCTCGCCGGGCTCGACGCGGACCTCTGCGTGTCGTGCTCGGGCCTCACGACCGCGCTCCTCTACTACGTGCAGAAGAACCCGCCGCAGGACGACCGCGAGAAGGCGGCCCTCGTCGCCGCCTACCAGGAGGCGATCGTCGGCACGCTTGCGGACCGCACGCGCCTCGCGCTGAAGCGC
>CAKULR010000201.1 GCA_934667295.1 uncultured Kiritimatiellota bacterium | reverse complement strand
GATGCACGCGAACGCCGCGCGCGTCCGGAAGACGCGCGAAGCCGCCGCCGCCGCCCTGCGCGCGCGCGGCTGGGACGTGCCCCCTTCCCAGGCCAACTTCCTCTTCGCGCGCCCCGCGCACCGCCCCGCCGCCGAGATCTTCGAGGCCCTGCGCGCGCGCCACATCTACGTGCGCTACTTCCCCGGCCCCCGTACGGGCGACCGGCTGCGCATCACCGTCGGCACGGACGCCGACATGACCACCCTTCTCTCCGCCCTGGAGGAACTCGACCCATGACACCCCACGACCTCAATCCCATTTCGAAGCCCGACTTCATGCCCGTCGACGAGCTTCGCGCCCTGCAGCTCGCGAAGCTCCAGAAGCTCATTCCCTACGAATACGAGCGCGTGCCGCTCTTCCGCCGCCGCTGCGACGAAAAGGGCGTGAAGCCCCGCGACCTCGTGACGCTCAGGGACCTCGCCAAGTTCCCGTTCATGAAGAAGACGGACCTGCGCGACGAATACCCCTACGGCCTCACCGCCGCGCCGCTGCGCGAAATCAACCGTTTCCACTGCTCCTCCGGCACGACCGGCAAGCCCATCTGCATTCCGCAGACGAAAGGCGACCTGGAGGTGTGGACCGACGCCACCGCCCGCTGCCTCGCCATGTACGGCATCACGCAGGACGACGTGGTGCAGGTCTCCTACGGCTACGGCCTCTTCACGGGCGGCCTCGGCGCCCACCAGGGTGCCGAACGCCTCGGCTGCGCCGTGCTCCCCACCGGTGCCGGCAACACCGAGAAGCAGATCATGCTCATGAAGGACCTCGGCGTGACCGTCATCTGCTGCACGCCGAGCTACTTCCTCCACCTCGCCACCGTCGCCGAGAAGCTGGGCGTCGATTTCCGCCGCGACACGAAGCTCAGGCACGGCGTCTTCGGCGCCGAGCCGTGGACGGACGAGATCCGCGCCCGGATCGAGCAGATTTCCGGCATCACCGCGCACGACATCTACGGCCTCACCGAAATCGCCGGACCCGGCGTCGCGGGCAACTGCCCCCACAGCCACGGCCTCCACATTTGGGAGGACCACTTCTACCCCGAGATCATCGACCCCGACACGCTGGAGGTCCTGCCCGACGGCGAGGAGGGCGAACTCGTCTTCACGACGCTCGACCGCTTCGGCACGCCGATGGTCCGCTACCGCACGCGCGACCTCACGCGCCTCCAGACCGCGCCCTGCCCGTGCGGCCGCACGATGCGCGTCATGGACCGCGTCCACGCCCGTTCGGACGACATGCTCATCATCCACGGCGTCAACGTCTTCCCGAGCCAGATCGAAGCCTGCCTCATGAAGGTGCCGGAAATCGCGCCGCACTACATGATCGAGCTCTCGTCCACCGACGCGATGGACCGCTTCGAACTCAAGGTCGAGGTGACTGCCGAGACGTTCTCCGACTCCGTCTCCGCCATGGAGGCCGTCCGCAGGCGCGTCGCCGCCTCCATCAAGGAGATCGTCGGCCTCTCCCCGAAGATCACCCTCGTCGCCCCCGGCACCCTGCCGCGCAGCGAGGGCAAGATCCGCCGCGTGATCGACAACCGCAAGAGAAGCTAGAGGTGCGAACATGACCATCAACCAGATTTCCGTCTTCCTCGAAAACCGCGTCGGCCAGCTCGCGCAGGTCTGCCGCGTCCTCGCCGACAACGACATCTCCCTCGTCACGCTCTCGCTCGCCGAGACCCAGGACTTCGGCATCGCCCGCCTCATCGTGGACGACCACGTGAAGGCCGAGACCGTGCTGCGCACGAACAAGTACCTCGTGAAGACGACGCCCGTCGTCGCCGTCACGGTGCCGGACCGCCCCGGCGGCATGGCGCAGGTCGTCTCCACCCTCTCCGAGAAGGGCTGCGACATCGAATACTCCTACGCCTTCGCCTTCAACAACAACGAACGGGCCGTACTCGTCTTCCGCTTCAAGGACGATGAAGCCGCCCAGCGTGTCCTAGCCGAGGCGGGCTTCACCACGCTTCACGAAAACCAGCTCCAAGAGGCCGCGAACTAACATGAAATTCACCAGCACCCGCGCCAACACCGAACACGATTCCCTTTCCTGCATCCTCCGGGGGCTCGCCCCGGACGGCGGGCTCTTCGTGCCCCGCACGATCCCCGCCGTCGATCTCGGCGTCTGCACCGATCTCGCCGGCGCCGAACGCGCCGCCCTCGGCGCGCTCTTCGACGACGTGCCGGAAAGCGTCCGCGCCGACGCCATCCGCAACCTGCTCGCGAAGTTCCCCGCGCACGACCCGATCCCGCTCGTCGAGGCGGACGGCTTCCAGATCCTCGAACTCTTCCACGGCCCCACCGGCGCCTTCAAGGACGTCGCCCTCTCCGTGCTCCCCGTCCTCATGGTCGCCGCCGCCAACGGCCGGCGCGTCCTCATCCTCACCGCCACGTCGGGTGACACCGGCTCGGCGGCGATGGCGGGCTTCGCGGACGTTCCCGGCATCGAGATCGCCGTCTTCTTCCCCAACACGGGCACCTCGCGCATCCAGCGTCTGCAGATGACGACCCCCGCCGCGAAGAACGTCCACGGCATCGCCATTCGCGGCAACTTCGACGACGCCCAGGCCGCCGTGAAGCGCATCTTCTCGGACGCGGCGATCCGCGCCCAGGCCGAACGGGCGGGCGTCACCCTCTCCTCGGCGAACTCGATCAACAACGGCCGTCTCGTCCCCCAGATCGGCTACTACCTCCTCGCGGCGGCCCGCATCGGGCGGACCTTCGACGTCGTCGTCCCCTCCGGCAACTTCGGCAACATCCTCGCCGCCTACTACGCCAAGGCGATGGGCGCGCCGATCCGCCGCTTCGTCTGCGCCTCGAACGTCAACGACGTCCTCACGCGCTTCATCAACACCGGCACCTACGACCCCGGCGAGAAGTTCACCGTCACGAACTCGCCGTCGATGGACATCCGCAAGTCCTCCAACGTCGAACGCCTCCTCTGGCTCGTCAACGGCGGGCTGGAGGATCCCGCCCAGGCCGCTGTCGAGACGAAGCTCCTCATGGACGCTTTCGCCGCGACGGGGAAGTACACGTTGAACGACGCCGCCCGCGCG
>CAKULR010000200.1 GCA_934667295.1 uncultured Kiritimatiellota bacterium | reverse complement strand
GCAGGCGATCGGCGTCGTCTTCGGGGCGAACATCGGCACGACGATGACGGGGCAGCTCGTCTCGTTCAACCACACCGACATCGCGCTGCCGGCGGTGGTGGTGGGCGTGGCGGGGACGATGGTCGCGCGGCGCCTGCGCATGCGCGCGTTCTGGCGGGCGGTCCTCGGCTTCGGCCTCCTCTTCTTCGGCATGAACATGATGAGCCACGAGCTGAAGAGCCTCGCGAAGCTGCCGGAGTTCGTGCGGTTCTTCTCGGTGTTCGACTGTGCGCCGTCGGCGGCGGGCTACCTGCCGCTGGGCAGCGTGCTGGGTGCCATCGCCGTCGGCACGCTCTGCACGATGGTGGTGCAGAGCTCGGCGGCGACGATCGGCATCACGATCGCCCTCGCGGAGGCGGGGCTGATCAACATCTGGACGGCCGTGCCGATCGTCCTCGGCGACAACATCGGCACGACGGTGACCGCCGCGCTCGCCGCGATCGGCACGAACGCGAACGCGAAGCGCACCGCGCTCGCGCACGCGCTCTTCAACGTGATCGGCACGGTCCTGCTCGTCTCGACCTTCCCGCTCGTCTTCGCCAACGGGGCGGGGGAGCGGGCACCGGCCTTCTTCCACCTCGGGAACGCCTGCGCGGAGGGGAACGTCTTCGCGGGCGCGAACCTCGGGCGGCACGTCGCGATGGCGCACACGCTCTTCAACGTCACGAACGTCGTCGTGCTCGCGTTCTTCATCCCCCTGTTGGCGCGCATCTGCGAGCGCCTGATCGGGGAAGAGAAGACGGGCCGCACGGTGCTGCTCGAACCGCACCTGCTCGCGTCGCCGGAACTCGCGCTCCACGCCGTGACGCTCGCGTTGGGCGACATGACGCGCCGGGCGTGGACGGTCGCCTCGGCGGCGCTCGCGACGTGCCTCGGGAAGGCCGCCGTGGACGCCGAGTCCATCGAGAACGCGGAGAACGGCGTGGACGCGATGCAGGCCGACATCCGCGCCTACCTCATCCAGGTCTCGCAGCGCAGCCTGACGGACCGCCAGGCGTGCATGATCCCCGAGGTCATCCACTGCGTCAACGACGCCGAGCGCATCAGCGACCTCGCCCTGCGCGTCTACCGCAAGACGAACCGCGTGCGCGGCACGCTGCCGGCGGACGTGCGGGCCGACGTCGCCGCCGTCATCGGCCAGGTGCGCCTCTTCGCCCACGCCACGGTCGAGGCCATCAAGACGGGCCGCCCGATCGCCGAGGACCCCGTTGCGCTCGAACACGCCATCCACACGGCCGTTCGGAAGGCGACGCGCGCGTTCTCCTCGCACCTGCACGACGCGGGCGGCCAGACCGAGGGCGACCTCGCGGTGCTCGCGGTCTTCTCCTGCCTGCGCGACATCTCGCGCCACCTCGGCAACATCGCGACGCGCATCCCCGGTTTGTGGTAGACTAACGCCATGGCAAACGAGAAGATAGCGGTTATTGAGGACGACGCGGCGATCCGGCGCGTGCTGGCGCTCGCGCTCAAGTCGGCGGGGTACCGGGTCGAGACGGCCGACGCGGGGGACGTGGGGCTGGACCTCGTCCAGCGCACGCGCCCGGACCTCGTCCTCCTCGACCTGATGCTGCCGGGCCTGGACGGCCTGACGGTCTGCCGCCGCCTGCGCCAGGCGCCCGAGACGGCGGCGATGCCGATCATCATGCTGACCGCGAAGGGCGAGGAGCGCGACGTCGTCGCGGGCCTCGACGCGGGCGCGAACGACTACGTGACGAAGCCGTTCTCCAAGGCCATCCTCCTCGCGCGCATCCGCGCGTTCCTGCGCACGGCCGACCAGGCGGCGGGTCCGCTCGCCCTCGACGGCCTCGTCTTCGACGAGGCCGCGCACGCCGTCACGCTCGGCGGCGCGCCGCTCGAACTCACGCTCAGCGAGTACCGCATCCTCGAACTGCTCGTGCGCAACGTCCACCGCGTCTTCACGCGCGCGCACATCATCGACCGCATCTCCGACGGACAGAAGTGCGTGACCGACCGCACGGTCGACGTGCTCCTCGTGGGGCTGCGGCGGAAGCTGGGCGACTGGGCCGCCCACATCAAGACGATCCGCGGGGTCGGCTACCGTGCGGAATAGGCTCTCCATCTCCGCCTTCGCCCTGCTGGCCGCCGTCGCGTTCACGGCGCTCCTGCTCATCCCGCCCGCCGCGCGCATCACGGTGCTGCGCCTGGACGGGTCCGTCGTCTACGACAGCGACCACGCGCAGGAGAACCACGCGGGCCGCGTGGAGTTCCGGCAGGCCCTGTGGGGCGAGCCCTCGGCCGTCATCCGCCACTCGGAGACGACGGGAACGGACCTCCTCTACAGCGCGATGCGCTTCGGCGGCTACGTCGTGCGGCTCGCCGTCCCCAGCCGGGGGCTCTTCGCGCCGCTTCTCCTCGCGCGGGTCGGCTTCCTCTTCGCGGGCGTGCTCGGCGCCCTGACCGCCTACCTGCTCGTGCGCTTCGGGCGGAAGATCGACACGGCGCGCGCCAACGAGGCCTTCCGCCGCGAGTTCACCGCCAACGTCACGCACGAACTCCGCACGCCGCTCACCGCCATCCTCGGCGCGGTGGAGATGCTGGGCGACGGCTCGTCGCTCACCGGGGCGGAGCGGACGGAGCTCTTCGACATCATCCGCGAACAGGCGGGGCGCCTGAACGCGCTTTCCGGCGACGTGCTCGCGCTCGCGCAGCTGGAGCGCGAGCAGCGGCAGGACGCGCACGGCGCGTTCGCGCCCGTGGACACGGCGGAGCTCCTGAAGCACGTCGCCGAGCTGGAGACGCCGAAGGCCAGATCGCGGGGAATCGAGCTGGCCGTCGTGAAGGGGGACGCCGCCACCGTCCCGGGCGACGTGCAGCTGCTGGAACAGGCGCTCGTCAACCTCGTCGAGAACGCCTTCCGCTATTCGGGGTCCGACCGCGTCGAACTCTCCTGCCACGTGCGGGACCGGCGGGCCGAGCTCTCGGTCGTGGACTACGGCGTGGGCATCGCCGCGCAGCACCTTCCGCGCCTCTTCGAGCGGTTCTACCGCGTGGACAAGGCGCGCAGCCGCGCCCTGGGCGGGACGGGCCTCGGGCTCGCCATCGTCAAGCACATCG
>CAKULR010000199.1 GCA_934667295.1 uncultured Kiritimatiellota bacterium | reverse complement strand
TCGCGCTCACGTTGAGGATGCCGGTCGCGTCGATGTCGAACGTGACCTCGATCTGCGGCACGCCGCGCGGGGCCGGCGGGATGCCGTCCAGGTTGAAGTTGCCGAGCGACTTGTTGTCGCGCGCCATCTTGCGGTCGCCCTGGAAGATGCTGATCGTCACCGCCGGCTGGTTGTCCGCCGCCGTGGAGAAGACCTGGCTCTTCTTCGCCGGAATCGTCGTGTTGCGCTCGATGAGCGGGGTCAGCACGCCGCCCAGCGTCTCGATGCCGAGCGTGAGCGGGGTCACGTCGAGGAGCAGCACGTCCTTCACGTCGCCCTTGAGGATGCCGCCCTGGATGGCCGCGCCCATCGCGACGACCTCATCCGGGTTGACGCCCTTGTGGGGCTCCCTGCCGAAGAGCTGCTTCGCCTTCTCCTGCAGAAGCGGCATGCGCGTCTGGCCACCCACGAGCACCACTTCGTCCACGCTCGTGAGACCCGCGTCGCGCAGGCAGTTCCGGCACGGTGCCGCCGTGCGTTCGACGAGGTTGTCCGTCAGCTGCTCAAGTTTCGCCCGCGTGAGCGTCGCCGTGAGGTGGAGCGGACCGGACTGGTTCATCGTGATGAACGGCAGGTTGATGTCGTACGTCGTCGCCGTCGAGAGCGCGCACTTCGCCTTCTCGGCCTCCTCTTTCAGACGCTGCTTCGCCATCGTGTCCTGCAGCAGGTCCACGCCGTTCTGCGCCTTGAAGTCGTCCGCCAGCCAGTTCATGACCGCCTGGTCGAGGTCGTCGCCGCCGAGGTGCGTGTCGCCGTTCGTGGCCTTCACCTCGAAGACGCCGTCGCCGATGTCGAGGATCGAGATGTCGAACGTGCCGCCGCCGAAGTCGTAGACCGCGATCTTCTCGTTCGTCTTCTTGTCGAGGCCGTAGGCGAGCGAAGCCGCCGTCGGCTCGTTCACGATGCGCGTCACGTCAAGGCCCGCGATGCGGCCGGCGTCCTTCGTCGCCTGGCGCTGCGAGTCGTTGAAGTACGCCGGCACGGTGATGACCGCCTCCGTGATCTTCTCGCCGAGGAACGCCTCCGCGTCCTCCTTGAGCTTGCGGAGGATCATCGCCGAAATCTCCTGCGGACTGTACTGGCGGTCGCCCACCTTCACGGCGGCATCGCCGTTCGCCGCGCGCACCACTTCGTACGGGACCATCTTGATCTCGTCCGCCATCTCGTCGTAGCGGCGGCCCATGAAACGCTTGATCGAGTAGATCGTCGATTTCGGGTTCGTCACCGCCTGGCGCTTCGCCGCCTGGCCGACGAGCGTTTCGCCGGTCTTCGTGAACGCCACGATCGAAGGCGTCGTGCGCGCGCCTTCCTTGTTCGGGATCACGGTCGCCTGGCCGCCTTCCATCACGGCCATGCAACTGTTCGTCGTGCCCAGGTCAATACCAAGAACTTTTGCCATAGTCTGTCTCGCTTTCTTTTTAAATTGTCTTTCGCCGCCCGCCTTGCAGACGGCGCAAATTAACTAGCAAGAACCATGCCAAAGTTATCCTGGATCAATTTCCACGTAAAACCATCCGATATTTTGGAGATTGCCCCGCACACGTGGCACAGGTGTCACAAAATGGCGCACTTCTGTGTCAAATACGCCAACACCTACCGTGCTGTCGGCACGCGCACGACGGCGGACACGGAGAACGCCGGGATCTCGGGTGTCGCCGTGCTGAGCGAAACGTCCGTCCACGGCAGATACCACTCGTAGGCGGCGGCGCGCGCCGTTCCGGGCAGACGCTCCCCTTCGACGACGGGTGGCGGAAGGCCGCGCTCCAGCAGGTCCTCCCGTGTCGCGCGCTTGTCCCGCAGCCACATCACCGTCGTCTTCCGCCCCCGCAGCCCCCAGATGCGCAGACGCGCCGTCTCGGTGTGGAACGGACGGAACTCCTCCGCCACGGGGTTCAGTCCCTCCACCGCCTTCGCGAAGCGGCGGAAGTGGTACCACAGGTTGTGCAGGGAGATGTACTGGTGGTCCCAGTGCCAGGGCTGCCCGCTGCCCGCCGATCCCGCGAAGAACGGCGCGAAGATCTCGTCGTGGAGGAGCAGGCCCTTCCGGTCGAGCCGGTAGAGGTGCGAAGGCCCCGTATGGCGCGGTTCGACGGCGCCCGTCTCGGCGAGCACGGCCGGAAGGTCGGGACGGCGGTCCCGCAGTTCCCGGATCACGTCGGCGCACAGGATGTCCATCGGACCCCGGCAGACATCGAGCGCCGCCCCCGGATCGAGGTAGCGGTGCGCCTGCAGGAACGCATTCCCCTTCTGCGCGGCCATCCAGTCGTAGTCGAGGCCGGCATCCGGCTCGGAGAAGCTGCCGAGGTTCTGCAGCGTCATCTTCCCGGGGAAGAGAGTCGCGAGTTCCGCGAGCATCCGTTCGCTCCACGTCCCCAGGACATCCCGCGCGACGCCCGTGGAGTTGATCTCGTTCCACAGCTCCACCGCGATCAGCGCGTCGGAACGCCCGACGGCCCCGGCGACGTGGCGCGCCTTCGCGCGGTAGAGGTCGAAGCACGCTTCGCGCGTGAAGACGTCGGCCATCGTCTTCGCAAACGGCGCGTAGACGGGATCGCGGAACGAGACGACGCCCGCCGCCGGATTGCGGTCCACGGACGCGCCCGGCGCGCGGAAGTTCTCGAACGTGAACTTGAGCCGGAGGCCCAGCGCCTCCGCGCGCGCGACAAGCCACTTGAGGTTGTCCGTCGCCTCCTGCGAGAAGATGCCCGCCTTCTCGGGCACCACATCCAGGAAGGGACACGACAGCCACACGCGCATGAAGTTGCCCCCGTTCGCCGCAAACGCCGTCATCCAGCCGTCGTACAGCTTCCGCGCCGGGACGGAATCGTTCTCCAGTCGGTCAAAGCAGATGTTGCAGCCAATCGGGATCCAGGTCTTCCCCGCCTCGTCCGCAAAGTAGCGCGGACACGTCTGCGACACACCGATCCGCCCCGCAAGGGCGATTTCCGAAATGAGCACCCCGCCCAGGGCTACCCAGACTCTCCAAGCTCTCATGCGCCACGTTCCTTTCGTTGTTTCCCTCCATTCTACCATAATCGGTTTGAACAGGGGAGGGACGCAATTCATTGCGTCCCCGTTCTGCCCGGTCGCAACGAGTTGCGCCCC
>CAKULR010000198.1 GCA_934667295.1 uncultured Kiritimatiellota bacterium | reverse complement strand
CGACCGAAGAGGCGCGCCGCGCCGTGCCGCCCCTCAGCGCCACGCGCCGAGGGCGGCGCGGATACTTCGCGTGCCGGGTCCCGCCGGACCGTTGCACGGGAGGATTACGCTACGGATATCTGGAATATGATACAATACCACCCGTCAATGCGTGAAACCGACGCGAAGAAAGGAGTGAACCATGCCACAACTGTCCGACTTCTACGGCCTCATCATCTGGATCTACTGGGATGAGGACAAGAGTAAGCACAAAGAGCCACACATACACGCGGAATATGCGGGAAAATGGGCGGTACTTTCCATCCCCGAGGGGAATCTGCTGGAAGCCGATGCCGACTTCCCCGCAAAGAAAGTGCGCATGGTGCAGACGTGGATCGACATCCACGCCGAAGAACTCATGGCCGCATGGGCGTTGGCGGCGCGCCACCTGCACCCGACGAAGATTCGCGGACTTGACAAGTAGGAGGCGACCATGCAGACGTTTCAGCACACTGTAGCGGCACGGGTGGGCGACGGCTTCAACATCCACGTGACATTCGAGGATGGTACGGGCGGCGTCTTCGACTTCGCCCCCTACATGGAATATCCCTGCTACGAACCATTGCGCAATCGGGCGTTCTTCGAAAAGGTCGTGGCGGCGCACGGCACGCTTGCATGGCCGGGCGACAGCGACATCGCCCCTGAAGCCGTATGGGCGGATACGGTGCGGGCGTAACATTATCCATCCCTGTCCCCGACGCGGTGCGGACGCAATGAATTGCGTCCCTCCCGATTGCGTCCTTCCTGGGAGGGGCGCAACTTGTTGCGACCGAGAAGACAAAAAAAAATCGCGGCGCGCCTCAGTTAGGCGAAAGCCGCTTTTTATTTCCGCGCCAAATGGTGGAGAAGAAGAGATTCGAACTCTCGACCCCCACGTTGCGAACGTGATGCTCTACCAACTGAGCTACTTCCCCGTGTGGCGTTGAAAACGAAACATAGTATATCACCCCTTGCCGGGATGCGCAAGGGGGAATTTCGGATTTTTTCAGCGTGCGCGTTCCGCGCGGCCCAGCACCATCTGCGCGTGCTTCGCGTAGGCGCGGCGCGGGTCGGCGGCGTAGTGTTCGAGCGTCCGGCGGCCGAGGCCGTCCGGCGTGTCGCCGAGGCGGTAGAGCGCGCGGGCGATGCAGAGCTCGCGCAGGGCGAGCGTGCGTTCCCAGTCGCCGGCCGCGTTCTGGTAGCCGGGCACGACGGGGGGCTTCGCGCCCATCGTCTGCCAACGGCCGCCGATGCCGGGGCGCTTCAGGACGTCCGCGAGCGCGGGGACGGCGCGTGGGTCGCCGATCTCCTCCAGCGCGCGGGCGACGGCGCGGAAGTGCGAATATTCGCTCTTTTCGGTGAGCGCGTTCGCCTTCTCGATCAGCGCGGGCACGGCGGCCTTCGACCGGCAGTGGCCGAGCGCGATCGCATAGCTGTCCACCCAGCTCACGCTGCGGTTGAACTGGCCCATGCCCCGGTAGTTCCAGCCCTTGTCCCAGTCCATCGCGCCGAACTTCGCGAGGAGCTGCCGTTCGCCGTCCGGCTGGCCGAGGAGCGCGAGCACGTGGGCGTAGACGAGCTTGGCCTCGCCCTCGGCGGCGTGGAAGGCGTCCCGGATGCGCGGCAGGGCGCGGGCGCGGTCCGTCATCAGGACGGGCAGGCCCTTGTAGTTGTCCGCGAGTTCCGCAACGGCCGCGTCGAACGCGGCGTCGGGGAGCGGGAAGTTGTCCGGCGTCCCCACGTCCTCCTCCCGCAGGATGCCCTTCCCGAGGAGGTGGCGCTGGAGCGCCTTCACGTCGATGTCGCGCACCGGCTTCCCCTCCTTCAGCGCGAGGGCGGAGGCGACGCCGGCGGCGTAGCCCTGGTTCTGGACGTCGGGCTGCATGCGCAGGATCGGCATCGCGTCGCGGTGCGCGCTGATGCCGAGGCCCGTCACGAGGAGGCCGTCGAGCTTCTTCGGCAGGAGGCAGCGGTACGGCAGGTTCACGTACATCGGCTTGTGGCCGGGGTCCTGGATGAAGAAGAGGTCGTCGCGCGTCTGGCCGTGCGAGTCGAAGTTCGAGTAGGTGCGCGTGATCGTGTCCGGAGTCGTGCGCCCGTTCACGACGTCGCAGGCGTTCCTGTAGAACGCGCCGACCATGCGGCGGCGCTCGCGGCTGTTGATGACCTGCGCCTGGTCCCACGTGTTCTCGGGGAGGCTGAGGCGCGAGCGGAGCGCGAAGTAGAAGACGTCGGCGGCGTCCGTGTCGTCGACGAAGCCGATGTCCGAGTTCGCGTAGGCGACGCCGAGCGTGTTCTGGGCAAGGCCCACGCCCTGCACGGACAGCTCGTCGTCCGTGATGAACTCCGTCTCCTCGCCCGCCATCGCGGGCAGTTCGGCGTTGCCTGTCGCGTCGATCGCGGTGCGGCAGACGACGAGCCCGCGCGTCCCGTCGTCCATCACCACCACGGCGCCCGCCACGCGGCCGTCCTTCACGAGGACGCCGTTCACGAACGCGCCGAACCAGATCTCCGCGCCCGCCTTGCGCTGCTCGGCGCGGTACCACTCGCCCTTCGCCTGGGGGAAGACGCTGCCCGTCGCGCGCGTGCCGGCGTCGACTTCCACCGTGAAACCGATGCGGTTGCCGAAGTAGTAATAGCCGATCAGGCCGTCCGTCTGCACGCCGCCCTCCACGTAGAGGTATTCGCAGACGAGCGTGCGCGCGCCCTGGCGCGCGGCGGCTGCGCGCTGTGCTGCGATCTGCCCGAGCATCCCGCGCTGTACGGCGAGGGCTGGGCCAAGGCGATGGAAGCGCTGCTGCCGCTGGGCGGCGCGGCGCGCGTGCAGGAAATGCTGCATACGCTCGTCGGCGTGAGCGCGCAGGCGCAGATGGCCCCCGGGCGGCTGGCGCGCAGCGTGTCCCTCTCCGGCAAAGTCTTGCAGGTCGGCGGCGAGCGCGAAAGCGCGCAGTTTGTCGCGCTCGTGCATCGCACGCTGCTCTGGTCGGGCGACAGGGCGTGCGCGGCGGCCATGCTGCCGATGACGGGCCTTTGCATCAACTATCTGCGCCGAAGCACCAAGGGCTTTGAGGATGTGCAGGAGGATATGCTGGAGGATGTGCGCGCGGCGCTCGTCGGCCATGCGTATATTTTGAGCCTGACGGGCGCGGACGATGCGCCGACGCTGGCCCTGCTTGATAAGCTTCCGCCCCACAAGGCGGCGGATGACATCGCGCCGAA
>CAKULR010000197.1 GCA_934667295.1 uncultured Kiritimatiellota bacterium | reverse complement strand
CCTGCCCACCTCGGCGCAGTGGCAGCGGGCGGCGCGTCCCGACGCGCAGTGGTTCTGGTACGACACGCCGGAATACGGCGGCGGTACGGTGGACGACTCCGCCGCGACGCTGACGAACGTCGTCGGGACGATCTGCCACGCCTATGACCGCCTTGCCGAATTCCCGAACGGGAACTGCTGGAATCCGCCCGGCCGGCCCGGAACCTACCAGCCGAACGCCTGGGGGCTCTGCGACCTCGCCGCCAGCCGCTACGAAACCGTGCTCGACCAGTGGAACTTCGCGACGGCCTCGACCGAGACGCTGGATCCCGTCGGTCCCTCGAATGCGCCGAGCCGGCACATGCTCCACAATTCGTACGTCTACAGCCGCTCGTTCGCCGCCTGGGCGCTTGCGGCGGCAACCGGACGGGATACGGACCACGACCTCAATTCGGACACGATGGACTGCTTCCGCCTCGTCATCCACCTGCGTCCGCCGCACAGTTTCAACGGAACGTGGAAGTGACGTGGAAGGGGGCGGACGCAATAAATTGCGTCCCTCCCGTTAAAACGCTCCCTTCAGCATCTCCATCCGCTTGGCGATCGTCGCCTCGTAGCCCTGGTCGGAAGGGATGTAGTACGTCTCCGGAATGCGCAGGTAGGCCTGCTTCACCCAGGCGTCCTTGTAGGCATGGGGGTACTTGTAGCCGTCGTTCCGCTCGGCGCCGATGGCGTCCACGTGGACGTTCTTGAGATGTTCGGGGACGGGCTGGACGGCGCCCGTCTCGACGTCGTGCATCGCCTTGTCCAGGGCCTCGTAGGAGCGGTTTGACTTCGGCGCCGTCGCGAGGTAGGTCGTGGCCTGGGCGAGCGCGATGCGGGCCTCGGGCATGCCGACGAACTCGACCGCCTGGAGGGCGCCGACGGCCACGGTGAGGCCGCGCGGGTCGGCGTTGCCGATGTCCTCGGAGGCGGAGATGACGAGGCGGCGCGCGATGAAGCGGGGATCCTCGCCGGCGACGAGCATCTTCGCGAGCCAGTAGACCGCGGCGTCGGGGTCGGATCCGCGAATCGACTTGATGAACGCGCTGATGGTGTCGTAGTGGCCGTCCTCCTTCTTGTCGTACTGCACGACGCGGCGCTGGACGCATTCCTGGATGACGTCGAGCGTGAGGTGCGTGACGCCGTCCGGGGAAGGGGGGGTCGAGCGCACGGCGACCTCCAGGGCCGTGAGGGCGTGGCGGCCGTCGCCGTCGCAGATCTCGGCAAGGAACTGCCGCGCGTCGGGGTCGAGCGCGACGGGGATGTCGCCATAGCCGCGTTCCCTGTCCGCCAGCGCCCGGTCCAGCAGCATGCCCGTCTCGTCGGGCGTGAGGGGCTTCAGCTCGAAGACGAGCGAACGGCTCGTAAGCGGCGTGTTGACGAACATCGAGGGGTTGTGCGTGGTGGCGCCGATGAGGACGACCGTGCCGTCCTCGACGTACGGGAGCAGGACGTCCTGCTGGGCCTTGTTGAAGCGGTGGATCTCGTCGACGAAGAGGATCGTGCCGGGTCCGCCCAGCTCGGTGCGGGCACGGTCGCAGACCTTGCGGATGTCCGCGACGTTCGAGACGACGCCCGAGCAGCGCACGAAGTTCCGGCGCGTCGTGCGGGCGATGACCTCGGCGAGCGTTGTCTTGCCGCAGCCGGGCGGACCGAACAGGATGATGTTCGTGAGACGGTCCGCCTCGATCACGCGCCGGAGCAGCTTGCCGTCGCCGAGGATGTGGCGCTGGCCAACCACCTCGTCAAGCGTGCGCGGACGCATCCGCGCCGCCAGGGGTTCTGTCGAATGGACGTTCACGGGGAAGAGTATAGCATAATTATCCGCATAACAGCCTAGTTTACATAATGGCCATTATGCGCAAGTTGTGATTCCGCTTGCGGGCGGCTTCTGGAACTGGTAAAATGACCACCAAGCCAATGAGGTGCTATATATGAACGACGAACAGCTTCACGCAGCCGCAGGTGAACCGGGAAACAACGCCGCCGGGAAAAACGGCGGCACGACGGCGCTTCGGATCTTCGAGCAGGCGAACGGGATGAACGACTTCCCCGTCCTCAAGGCGTTCCAGGAGTACATCGAGGCCGAACAGGCGCGCGCGCGCAA
The DNA here is from genome assembly GCA_934667295.1 of uncultured Kiritimatiellota bacterium. Classification (GTDB taxonomy): domain Bacteria; phylum Verrucomicrobiota; class Kiritimatiellia; order RFP12; family UBA1067; genus RUG572. Next base: position 1,172 of record CAKULR010000197.1, on the reverse strand, counting down.
GCGCACGTTGGGGCTTTCGATCTTCTTCGTCGTGCTCCTCATCGTGGTCGTCGTCACGTTCTCCGTCATCATGGCGGCGGTGATCAACCGCGACCAGCAGAGCCTCCAGGCGATCGCCACCCGGAACCAGGCGCTCTCGGACAAGCTGCTGGACATCGCGCTGCGCGAGCGGACGCCCGCCGCCCAGCCCGTCGTCAACGTCCAGCAGCCGCCGACCGCCCATCCCGATACCGGCGCCCAGGCCCAGGCGCTCAAGCCCGTCCTCGACCGCCTCGAATCCCTGACGGAGGCCCTGAAGAAGCAGCCCGCCGGAACGGCGCCTCAGCCGGTACCGGTGGTCCTGCCGATGCCGCCCGCCGCCCAGCAGCCCGTTGTCGTCTCGCCGGAACGGGACGCCGCCCGCCGCCAGCAGGTGGAGGGGCGACTGTGCCATTTCCCGGTCCATGTGGATGATGCTGGCGGTGGGGGCGTCCCGGACTACGATGCCGCTGCGGACATAGGCGTCCTTCCGCTCCTGCCAGTGGTCGATGCCGGGGGGAAACATCAGGCCGTCAATGGCCTCGCGGAAGGCGTTCCCCCGCTCGCCCCACGGCGAAGGAGGGGGGACCGGCCCCATGGGGTACTCCTTTTCCTCCGTCTGGGTGTCGCAGAACATCTGCCACAGTCGGTCACGCCACTCGGCCATGACCGCGCCGCCCAGAACGGTGAACTTCCACGGCTGGCAGTTGACGAAGGAGCCGCACCAGCGGGCGGTGTCAAGGATTCCCTCCATATCCCGGCGGGATACCGGATCCGGCAGGAAGCTGCGGGTGCTGCGCCGCGCACGGATGGCCTGACTGACTTCCATCAGGACTCCTCCGTCCTGGCGGCAGCGGCGGCCTCTGCCGCGGCTTCTGCGGCGTCGGCCTCCTCAAGGCCCTCGCCCCAGTATTTGCTCTTGGGGCCGTTGGGGCCCTTGCCCTTGATGAACCAGGGGTGCTTGTTGTAGGTCTTGTAGTAGGGGTTCGTCCAGCCGATCTCCTCCACGGGGACCTTGCGGCGGAAAGTACCGGCCTTCTCGTCCTTCTCAAGCTGCTCCAGATAGAACTCGGGCACCAGCTTCATGGTCTTTTCGCCGGGGGTGGTGTAGAAGAAGTCCGGGCAGATGGAGCCGGTGGGACACAGCGTGGCGC
>CAKULR010000196.1 GCA_934667295.1 uncultured Kiritimatiellota bacterium | reverse complement strand
CTTCAAGAGTTCCGTCAACCAGGCCCCCACCGAACACACGCTCGGCGGCGAGGCCGAGGAGCGGCGTCTCCACCTGGAGCTCAAGACGATTGCCGACGCGGGTCTGCTCGGCTTCCCCAACGCGGGCAAGAGCTCGCTCCTCACGCGGCTTTCGAGCGCCACGCCGAAGATCGCCTCCTATCCGTTCACCACGCTCAACCCGATCGTCGGCACGGTCGAGTACGCGGACTTCGCGCAGATCCGCATGGCGGACGTGCCCGGCATCATCGAGGGGGCCTCGCGCGGCGTCGGCCTCGGCCTCGCCTTCCTCAAGCACCTGGAACGCGCCCGCGTGCTCGTCTACGTGATTGACATGGCGGGCACCGACAACCGCAAGCCCTGGGACGACTACGCGACGCTCGCGAAGGAGATCGCCGACTACAGCGCCGACCTCGCCGCGCGCCCCGCGCTCGTCCTCGCGAACAAGATGGACAAGGCCGCCGGCCGCCGGAACCTGAAGCGCTTCGTGAAGGAGACGGGCGTCACGCCGATCGCCCTCTCCTGCGAGCCCTCCCTCAAGGACCTGCGCGAATACGCGGACCTCAAGGACTACGCGGGCCCCGTCGGGCTCGATGCGTTCAAGGACGCGCTGCGGCAGATCGTCAACCCGAAGCCGCGCGCGCACCAGCACCTGGAGAACCCGCCGCCCCCGCTCCACGAGATGCCCGACACGACGGGCGACGAGATTCCCGCCGAGGCGCTGAAGTTCGCGACCTTTCTCAAGCTCGACCCGCCGAAGAAGAAGAGCCACCCCTCGCGCGGCAACATCCACTGACGGCGGGACAAGGAGCGAAGACGTGAAACTGCTGATCCTGAGCGACATCCACGGCGTTCCCTCGACGCTGGAGGCGGCGCTGAAGATGGCCGAGGGACTGAATCCCGACCGGATCGTGCTGCTGGGCGACCTGCTCTACCACGGTCCCCGCAACGGCGTGCCGAGTCTCTACAACCCCGAGCGGGTCGTGGAGATCCTGAACGGACTGAAGGATCGGATCATCGCCGTGCGCGGCAACTGCGACGCGGAGGTGGACCAGGCGATGTTCCTGTTCCCGATGATGTCCGACTACGCGCTCCTCGACGCGGGCACCGAGACGTTCTTCCTCACGCACGGCCACGTCTTCAACGAGCGCAATCTGCCGCCGCTCGGTGCCGGGACGGTCCTCGCGCACGGGCACACCCACGTGCCGGAGCTGCGGAAACTCCCCTGCGGACTCACGCTCTTCAACCCCGGATCGGTCTCGTTGCCCCGGGGCGGCGCGGCGCGCTCCTTCGGCTTCTTCGACGGAACGGACCTGCGGCACTACACGCTCGGTCAGCCGTCTTGAACTTCAACTCATACGTACCATGAAAGGAAAGGAACACATGATGGCGGAACGACGGAATGGATGGGTGACGCGGAGGCGTCCGGGCTGGATGGCCGTTTTGGCGGGAAGTTTCGCCTGTGCCGGAATGGCGGCGGAGACGGCCGCGCCGGTGGCGACGCCGGCGGACTTCGCGGTGGACCGGTCGGTCATGTCCGACAAGTACTGGGCGATCTGGAACGACGACGTCCAGCGCGGCATCGACGCGGACATCGAGCGCAACCGGAAGGCGGATGCGGCGGTGGAGGGCCTGCCCGCCGGCGCTGAGGTGAAGGTGGAGCAGCTGACGCATGCGTTCGTGTTCGGCGCGCACATCTTCAACTTCAATCAGCTCGGTTCCGACGCGCGCAACGCGCGCCACCAGGCGATGTTCGGGCACGACAGCCTGTTCAACTCCGCCACGATCGCGTTCTACTGGCGTCCGTTCGAGCCCGAGGAGGGCAAGATGCGCTTCGCGGCCGCCTATGAGGACACGGCGGCCTACTGGAACGGCAAGGACGAGCCGTGGTCGGACTGGCGCTGGCGCCGTCCGGCGAGCGACCCCTGCGTGGAGTTCTGCGAGAAGAAGGGCATCCGCCGCCACGGCCACATCCTCGGCTGGGGCAGCGACCACTGGCAGACCCCGCTCTGGTACTACGCGAAGGGCGAGGCCGAGCTGCCGTTCATGAAGGGCTTCCTGCAGGAGGTGAAGTTCAAGACGCCCGGCGGCGCGAGCGGGTCACGTTACCGGGCCGACCCCGCGAAGCAGAAGGAGTTCCAGGCGATGAGCGTGAAGGAGCTGGAGGCGAAGGCCCCCAACTTCGTCAAGGCGCTGAACGAGATCTGGGAGCGCCGGTTCATGGAGATCGGTCGCCACTACGGCAACCGCCTCCAGAGCTGGGACGTGTGCAACGAGTCGGCGACCGACTACGGCATGGGGCGGCTCATCCCCGGCGACAGGATCTGCAGGAGCCACTACGGCCCGATGCCGGGCGACTACGCCTTCTTCTCCTTCAAGTGCGCGGAGAAGGCGTTCCCGCCGGAGGTGAACCTGAACATCAACGACTACCAGTACGGCTTCAACAACGCCTACGGGCGGCAGGTGGCGGACATGCTGGCGCGCGGCGCGAAGATCGACATCGTGGGCTCGCAGATGCACCTCTTCGACTACAAGCAGACGCTCGGCATCGCCGAGGGCAAGGCGATCCAGACGCCGGAGCAGGTGCGCGCCGTGATGGCCCGCCTCGGCGCGATGAACCGCCCGATCCACCTGAGCGAGATCACCGTCACCTCGCCGGGCGACGACGCGCGCGGGCGGATGATCCAGGCCGTCGCCCTGCGCAACCTCTACCGCCTCTGGTTCTCGATCAAGCCGATGATGGGCATCACGATGTGGAACACGGTGGACGAGTGCGGCGCGCCTGGCGAACCGAAGTGGTCCGGCATCATGACGCGCGATGTCCAGCCCAAGCCGGCCTACCATGCGCTCAACCAGCTCGTGAACACGGAGTGGAAGACGCGCCTCTCCGCGAAGGCGGACGCCGCCGGCAAGCTCGCCTTCCGCGGCTTCCGCGGCAGGTACCGCCTCTCCTGGACGGATGCGTCGGGGCGCACGGCCACGCGCGAAGTCGAAGTGAAGTAGCGCGCCGCCGGATCTAGGACGGGAGGGCCGCGCTCCTGCGCGACCTGACGGTTTGGTTCGTATACCTTGACGGTCCGGCGCGCGAAGTACCCGCGCCGCCCTCGGCGCGTGGTGCTGAAAGGCGGCCCCAAGCCAAGCCTCCGGCCGGTCAACACGGAGCGCGCGGAGGCACGAAGGCACGGAGGAATCCAGGAACTGGGTTGCACACATCTCTGTAACGTTCCGCCTGGTTCCTTATTGTCTGTAGTTGTGTACTTGCCGACCAAAGGAGGGGGACCAAGCGGG
>CAKULR010000195.1 GCA_934667295.1 uncultured Kiritimatiellota bacterium | reverse complement strand
AGGATAACGACATCTACGCCGACAACCAGCTCTGGCTGGAAAACGGCTGCTGGCTCCGCTTCTCCGGCAGCGACGACCGCGCCGCCGTGAAGGCCGCCGGGTGCTTCCCCGTCCGCGACACGGTGGACGGCGCCGCGCGCCGCGACTTCGCGCGCGAGATGGCGGACGCCTGTCGTGCGGAGGGCCTGAAGTTCGGCTTCTACACTTCCCAGGCCGGGGAGTGGGAATACCCAATCCTCCAGGTCGACGGCACGATCCGGATCGCCGTCAACACGCCGGAGAGGCAGCGCCCCTACACGCCCGCCGACGAGGGCATCTGTTCCGGGAAGGTCGCCGTGAAGGACTTCGTCCACGACTACATCGTGCCGCAGTCCACCGAGTTCATCGACCGGTACGACCCGGACATCATCTGGAACGACTTCGACTGGATGACCGACGCGGACCGCAACGGCAGCTACGAGGTCGCCGCCTACTTCTACAACCAGGCCGCCGGACGCAAGGAGGTCGCCTGCAACGACCGCCACGGCAAGGCGCGTCCCGAGGAGATCGCCGGGCGCTTCACGAAGAAACCGCGTTCCTGGCTGCGCACCGTGCGCGGCGACTTCTTCACGGACGAATGGGGCGACACCGAGGAATGCCTCGATCCCGCCAAGTGGCATCCGTGGGAATCCTGCTCCGGCATCTCGAAGGCGTACGGCAACCACTGGATGGAGAACTTCGACGCCACGATGGTCATGACCGAGAAGGAGTTCATCTGCCATTTCGCGGACATCGTGGCGCGCGGCGGCAACCTGCTCCTCCTCGTCAACCTCGATCCCCAGGGGGCGCTGCCGGAGGTCCAGGCCCGGCGGCTGGAGCAGATCGGGGCCTGGCTGAAGACCTACGGCGAGGCGATCTACGCGACGCGCATCTGCGCCCCCTACCGGACGGATGCGGTCGACTACACGCAGTCGAAGGACGGCCGGACCGTCTACGCGATCGTGAAGGAGCCCGTCGCCGAGGTCACGCTCGCCTGTACCCTGCCCGACGCGGTCTCGGTCACGGTCGTCGGTTCGTCCGTGCGCCTCCCCGTCCGCCGCGCGGGTTCCCGCCTGGTCGTCACGGTCCCGCCCGCCTACGCGCAGGGGAGCCTTCCCTTCGCGCTCAAATGCGTGGGGGAAATTTGATGCTTGCCAACTAAAACGAGAAAGGAAAGAACATGACTGTTTCGCGTCTTGATTTCATGAAGGCCGCGGCCGTCGGCCTGGCCGGCGCCGCCGTGGCGGGATGTACGACGACGGGGGCGACGTGCTGTGCCGCGTCCACCGCCGCGCCGAAGGAGCCGCCGAAGAAGAAGGTGCCGTTCACGTTCGGCATGGCCGGCTTCACGATGTGCAAGCGGACGCTCGACGAGACGTTGGCGATCCTCCAGAAGACGGACATCCACTACCTCTGCGTGAAGGACTTCCACCTGCCGCTCAAGGCCACCGACGCCGAGATGGCCGCGTTCAAGGAGAAGTGCGCGAAGGCCGGCGTCACGCCGTACGCGGCGGGTCCGCTCTACACGAAGACGAACGACGCCGTGCGCCGCTTCTTCGAGTACGCGAAGCGCTTCGGCTTCAAGACCGTGGTGGGCGTCCCCTACAAGCCGGGCGACGAGAAGGACAAGTGGAACAAGCGCCTCGGCTCCCGCGAACAGCTGGAGTACATCGACAAGCTCGTGAAGGAGTTCGACATCCGCTACGCGATCCACAACCACGGCCCCGCCTCGCCGAACATGTACCCCGACGTCGCCTACGGCTGGGAGCTCGTGAAGGACCTCGACCCGCGCATCGGCTTCTGCATGGACGTCGGCTGGGAATACGGCTGCGGCAAGGATCCCGCCGAGACGATCCACACGTACGGTTCGCGCATCTACGACCTGCACTTCAAGAACTTCGAGAAGAACAAGCCAAACGGCGCCGCGACGCCGCTGCCGCGCGGGAAGATCGACTACGTGAAGGTGCTCAAGGCCCTCATCGACGTGAACTACACCGGGGTCTGCAGCCTCGAATACGAGCGGGACTTCACGGACAACCTCGCGCCGGTTGCCGAGAGCGTGGGCTACTTCCGTGGCCTCGTCGACGCGCTGAACGCCTAGGCGTCCCGGAGGGCCCGTGCCGCGCCTGTTCCTCATGACGGGGCTTGCCCTGCTCGCCTCCTGGGCGTTGCGGGGCGAGGCCGTTACGCGGACCTGGCGGATGGACGCGGCGGACGCTGCCGCGCCCCCGCACATGCGCGTCGAGCCCGTCGGCGCGCCGGCCCTTGCCGAACGGATCGTCCACGTGGAGGTTCCCACGGGGACGGTCTTTTCCAATCTCTCCTGGTCCGTCGCGGGCTGGACCGCGCAGACGGATGAGATGCCCCGCCCCGTTCCGCGTCCCTGCGTAACGGATGCCGTGCCGCAGCCGACGCCGCCCGACCCGGCTTTCTACGCCCGCGCTGTCTGGCCCGTGCAGCCCGTCGAGGCGTTGGGCGTCGTGTGCGTCCAAGGAGACCGAAAACTCCGCGTGCGCGTCTCGCCCGAACGGTGGCGCGGCGGCATGTGGGCGCAGACGGGTACGGGAACGGTCGAGGTCGCGCGCGGCCTTTCGGTCACCGCGCAGTTCACGCCCGTTGCCGCGCCGTCCGCCGTTCCGCGTCGCGCCGCCGCGCGCGCGTCCGCCGGACACGGCCTCGTCATCGTCGCGCCGCCGGACCTGCGCGCCGCTTGGGAGTTCTACGCCGACCAACGGCGGCGCGCGTTGCCGGACTGGACGGTGCGCGTGGTGGGGACGGACGAAATCTACCGCGACATTCCCTTTGGTGCGGAGCACGAGTGCCGGAACGCGGCGGAGTCCATCCACGCCTTTCTCCGTGCCGAGGCGGCGCGGGGGACGGATCACGTTCTCCTTGGCGGTGCCTGGCTGGACGCGCAGCGGCCCGACGATGCGGTGTTCTTCGAGACAGGCGAACGTCTTTCGCTTTCAAACTGCGTGCCGGGCGTGCGCGTCCGCCCCTACGTGGCCGAGAAGTGCGATGCCGTGCCGTCGGACCTCTTCTTCGCCTGTCTCGACGATGCGGCGAACGGCATTGTCCATCCGTGGGATCCGAACGGCGACGGCATCTATCTCGACGAAGAGGACTATGCGGTCTGCGACCTTGTGGCCGATGTGGCCATCGGACGCTTCGCCCCCGTTCCGTTTGACGACGGAAGCGGCGTTTTGCCGACACCCGCGCAGTTGATTACGAACTACGCGGCGAAGGTCGCGCGCGGCACGGGGCCAACCATTGCCGGGACGAACCGCGCGGGCCTTGTGAGC
>CAKULR010000194.1 GCA_934667295.1 uncultured Kiritimatiellota bacterium | reverse complement strand
ACCAGAAGGACTTCGCCGAGGCCGCGACGCTCTGCGAGCGGCGGGGGCTGCCGCGCCGCACGTTCAACGGCGTGGGCGTCGTCTTCAAGAAGACGGGCATGGTGTCGAGCCCGAGCGAGGAGCGCATCCGCTTCATGGACGCCATCGCCCAGGACCTCTCCCAGACGATCTCGATGATCGACGGCGTGGTGGACGCGCGCGTCCACGTCGTCCTCCCCGAGAACGACCCGTTCGCGAAGAACACGCTGCCGAGCTCGGCGGCGGTCGCCCTCCGCAGCCGCTGGGACGCGGACCTCACGGAGGCGATTCCCCAGGTGAAGTCCCTCGTGAAGAACGCGATCGAGGGCCTTGCCTACGAGAAGATCTCCGTCACGGTCTTCAAGGATCCCCCTCCCCAGAAATGAGGTGTTGAACTCCGATGGTTGTTGCTCTCGCTACCGCTCCGCAGCTTCGCGCTTCTCAAACCGTTTCCCTTTGGCGACGTCTGCCCTGATTAGGTTGAGGGTCCTCTGCGGGAACGGTGATTGTGGTACAATACGGTTATGGTTTTGAGGGATAATCCAAAGGCTTACGCCATCATGGGGTGTGCCCTGCGTGTCCACACGATTCTCGGGTGTGGATTCGTTGAGTCTGCCTATGCGGATGCCCTTGAAATTGAGTTTAGGAAAGCGTGCATCCCCTACGTTCGGGAGGACGGCATTCGTATCTTCTATGACGGACACCCCTTGGCAACGAACTATCGCGCCGACTTCACCTGTTTCAACCGCGCCTACATTGTCGAGCTTAAGGCAATAAAGTGCATCACGAAGGTTGAATGGGCGCAGGTCATTCACTATATGCGCGCAACGCGCATACCCTCTGCCTTGTTGCTCAATTTCGGTCGCCCGAAGTTGCAGTACGAGACGTTTGACCTCGACAGACTTCCAACATCCTCCGTTCTGGGAGAACGTCTTCCTGCGGCGAAGCCGCAGATTCAAATCCCCGCAGAGTCCGTTGAGGGTGAATCCTCGATGCGAAGCGCTGACCATTCTGCGGAGCGGTAGCGAGAGCGATACGGATCGGAGTTTTTCATAAAGATTGTGATGATTTTCATGGCGAGTTGATTGATTGGAATGATGGACAACGACGACAGACAGTTCCTGCTGACCGCCGCGTGGCTGTTCGCGCGGCACGGCCAGGGCACGCGGGCGCGGACGCTCTGCGAGGCGCTGGTGGAGGACGATCCCCGCGACGGCGTCTCGGCGGTCGCGCTCGCCGAACTGCGCCTCGCCGAGGGCGACGCGGCCGGCGCGCTCGCGGTCCTGCGCGCGGCCGACACCCCGCCGGAACTGGCGCGCGCGGAGGCCCTGCTCGAATCGCGCGCGCTTGCGGCGCTCGGCAAGGCGGACGAGGCCGCGAAGCGGTGGCGGCGGCATCTGGAGTCCGCGAAGGGAGGGACGCGCCAATGGATCTGAACGAGGCGCGCGCGCTCGTGCACAGTCCCTTCTGGACGAAGGTGCGGGACGACTTCCTCGCCACCGGCACGTTCGCGGTCTACCCCAAGGACGACCCCCGCCGCCTTGCCTACCTGGACGAGCCGGTGCGCCGGGAGATCGACCGCTGGCTGGAGGGCATCGCCCGAATCGACGAATGGCGGAAGGTCGTGGACGGCCCGACCGTGCGGCGGCTCAAGGCGGACTACCCCGGCGTCTACCCGGACGTGCTGCGCTACGCGGCCTACGTCGCGGGCCGGAAGGACGTGCGGCGGCAGCTGATGAAACTCAAATTCCCCGAGGCGTACGAGCTATGCTACTCCTGAAGAAGAAGACCATTGACGTCGAATCCACGGGAACCCGCGTCGCGGCGGACGAGGCCGCCGTCGTCGCGCGGGCCGAGGCGGTGATGGCCGCCGCCGAGGCCGAGGCGGCGGAGACGCGCCGCGCGGCCCAGGCCGCCTACGAGGCGGAGAAGGCGCGCGGCTATGCGGACGGCCTCGACGCGGGCAAGGCCGAGATCCTGATGCAGAAGCTCAACCTCGTCGACGAGAGCGTGCGCTACATGGAGTCGATCGAGGACAAGGTGGCCGAGATCGTCATGAAGGCGCTCCGCAAGTGTGTCGCGGAGATCGGCGACCGCGAGCTCGTCGTGCAGATCGTGAAGAAGGCGATGCACGCCGTCGTGCGCAACCAGCGGCAGATCACGGTCAAGGTCAACCCGGAGATGGTGGGCGTCGTCAAGGAACGGCTGAAGGGGCTGTTGGCCGAATTCCCGTCCCTCGCCTACGTGGACGTGGCGGAGGACCCGCACCTCGGCGCGACCGCCTGCGTCGTCGAGACCGAGGCCGGCCTCGTGGAGGCGTCGGTCGAGGGGCAGATCGCCGCCATCGAGAAGTCCATCCGCAGCAATTTCGCCAAGGAAAAATGAGTTCGTCGTTCGACTATATCACGCAGGTGCTGGACCGTGCGGTCGAGGATGCGCAGCCCATCGAGGTGAAGGGGCGCGTCATCCAGGTCGTCGGCACGATCATCAAGGCGTCCGTCCCCGGGGTGAAGGTCGGCGAGGTGTGCATCCTGCGCAACCCCTGGGAGGACTTCGAGGTACAGGCGGAGGTCGTCGGCTTCACGCGCGAGGCGGCGCTGCTGACCGCCCTCGGGGCGATGACGGGCATCTCGGCGCAGACGGAGGTGATCCCCACGCGGCGCGTCCACATGGTGCCGGTGGGGGATTCGCTCCTCGGGCGCGTGGTGGACGGCCTCGGGCGGCCCATCGACGCCGACCGCAAGGGTCCGATCCGCCCGGAGGCCTACTACCCGGTCTTCGCCGACCCGCCCGGTCCGCTGGAGCGCCGCATCATCTCGCGTCCGATCTCGCTCGGCATCCGCGCGATCGACGGCATGCTGACGTGCGGCGAAGGGCAGCGCATGGGCATCTTCGCGGCGGCGGGCGGCGGCAAGTCCACCCTGCTCGCCTCCATCATCCGCAACACGGAGGCGGAGGTGTCGGTGCTCGCGCTCATCGGCGAGCGCGGACGCGAGGTGCGCGAGTTCATCGAGAAGGACCTTGGCGAGGAGGGCCTGCGCCGCGCCGTCGTCGTCTGCGCCACCTCCGACCGCAGTTCGATGGAACGCCTCAAGGCCGCCTACGTCGCCACGTCGATCGCCGAGTTCTTCCGCGCCAAGGGCAAGAAGGTGCTCCTCATGATGGACTCCGTGACGCGCTTCGGGCGCGCCCAGCGCGAGATCGGCCTCGCGGCCGGCGAGCCGCCCACCCGCCGCGGTTTCCCGCCGAGCGTCTTCTCCGAGCTGCCGAAGCTCATGGAGCGCGCGGGCAACAACGACAAG
>CAKULR010000193.1 GCA_934667295.1 uncultured Kiritimatiellota bacterium | reverse complement strand
CGACGCCCTGCCGCTTCAGCTCGCGCGCGATGTCGCCCACGCGGTCGAACGTCACCGCCACCCTCTTGATCGCGGGTTCGTTCTCGGGCACCTGCTCCGGCACCGGGCTCGGCACCGGCTTCCACGCCTGGCGGATGCGGATCTCGGGCGCGGCGACGGCGTACTTCAGGGCGTCGTTCCCCTTCACGCGCTCCTTGAACGGCTTCACCGCGCCCCGTTCGAGCTGGTACGCCCGGTACGCGCGCGCCATGCCGCTGTAGTCCGCCGCGTCGCCCGTGAGCGTGTGCCACTCGATCGCGAAGTCCTCGTAGGGCGCGCTGCACTGCTCCTCGTTCAGCACGCAGCTCTGGCGGTAGACGCCGTTCCGCGCCGTCACGCGCGCCGTGAAGTAGTACTTCAGTCCCTTCACGAGCGCGACGTAGGTCTTCGCGGGCGTCTTCATGCCGAACATGGACATCGACGGCCAGCCGCACGAGAAGTCCCCCTTCTCGCAGCGGAACGTGCCGTACTGCCCCGTGGGGACAACCCAGTAGCCCGCGTCGCCCACCTTCGCCGTCGCGAAGTCCGGCGTCACCGCGAGGCGCTTCGCGCCCTTCGCCCGGATCGCCGCGCGCGGCAGCGTGAACGCCGTCACGCCGTCCCTCTCCGCCACCTGCACGCGCTCGACCTCGGTCTTCCCGTCCTTCAGCGTCCACGCCAGTTCGATCTCCACGCCCGGCGCGGCGAGCGCCGCGCAGACGGCGAGCGCGCCCGCCACCAATGTCCTCTTCGCCATCCTACCGTTCCTCCATCCTGGCCTTCTGGGCGAACTTCGCCTTCACGACCGGCACGACGGCCTTCGGACGGCGGAAGCCGTCGTAGAGTCCTGCCAGGTTCTGCGCAAAGGGCTTCGAGCGGATCGTCGCGCCGCCCCGGTGGTAGCTGCGCGCGTCCGTGAACTGCCAGAGGGCGATGCCCGTGATCTCGGGATGCGCGAAGACGGCATCGAGCACGTTCCCGTCGTATTCGGCCTCGAACTCCTCCGTCCACTGCGCCCCGGCGGGGTCGTGCTGGCCGTAGACGCCGCACGTGCCCATTTCGGAGACGATGATGGGCTTCTGGGGGTAGAGCTTGCGGAAACGCGAAACGACGCGGTCCACCCCTTCGTGGATGAGGCGGCGCAGGTTCGCGGGATCGCCCGCGTCGCTGCCGATCCAGCCCGGATAGGTGTTGAACGCCACGAGGTCCGTGTTCGCGTTCGAGATGTCGTTGTCGTTGTGGCAACAGGCGAACGTGACGAGCCGCCCGCTGTCCTCGGCCTTGATCGCCGCGATGAGCCTGTCCGCAAGCGCCTTGCCGGGCTTCGAGCCGGACGCGAACTCGTTCATGAACGCGAAGATGATGACGGACGGGTGGTTGAAGCTCGTGCGCACCATCGCCTTCGTCTCGACCAGCTGCTCGGCGATGAACGTCTCGTTCGTGAGCTCGTACTTCGCCATCGGCGAGTGGCTGCCGTTCCCCCAGCCGAGCGATTCCTCCCACACGAGGACGCCCATCTCGTCGCAGTAGTCGAGGAACCGCTGCGACTGCTGGTAGTGGCAGCCCCGGAAGACGTTTCCGCCGAGCGCCTTGCGGTTCTGGATGTCCTCGACCATGAGCGCGTCCGGCGTCGCCGCGCCGAACTGCGGATGCGACTCGTGCCGGTTCGCACCCTTCAGGTAGAGCGGCTTGCCGTTGAGCCAGAGCCGCCGGTCCGCCGCCTTGATCTCGCGGATGCCGAAGCGGACGGCGACGGGCTTCGCCGCACCGTGCGCGAGGGCGACCGTGTGGAGGTTCGGGGATTCGGGCGACCAGAGACCGAAGTGCGGCACGCGCACCGTCGCGCGCGCGCTGCGGAACGCCGCCGGAACGGCGTTCGTGCCGTCGAAGACGAGCGCCGCGTCGAAGTCGGCGTCCTTGAAGTTCACGGCCTCGACCTCCACCATTCCCGTCTGGTAGTCGCGCGTCCGCACGAAGAGCGTGCGGTTGTCGAAGCGCAGCGACACGCCGTGGTAGAAGCCGCCGAAAAGGTAGAAGTCGTAGTAGGGGCGCGCGAGGTGCAGGGTCTCCCAGTCAAAGCGGTTGTCGAGCGCGGCGAAGACCGTGTGCGTGCCGGCAGCGAGCGGACCCGTCTCCAGCTCCAGCCGCGCGTAGGGGTAGGGGTGCGTCCCGAGGTCCCTGCCGTCGATCTGGAAGTGTCCGACGAGCCCCATGCCGTCGATGACGAGCCAGGCGTTTTCAACCGGCGTGTCCAGCGTGAACGTGCGGCGGTAGAGCCCCGTGCCGCGCTTGCAGAGCCACTGGGGCATCATGTCGTAGCAGCCCGGCACGGCCATGCGGTCCGTCGCGGCAAACGCCGCACCCGCCGTCTGGGCCGGCGCCTTGCCGTCCTCGAAGCGGAACTCCCACGACCCGTTCAGGTCGAGGACCGCCGTGTTCGCCAGCACTCCGGCAGCGCAGAGCGCCGCCCCGATCATCGCAGTGACATGTCTCATGCGGGCCAGTATACCATATTTCGGGGCGCGAGGGGGACGGCCCGACGGTCGCGCAGGAGCGCGCCCCTACCGGCGCGCGCACATGTCCAGGAACACCGCGTAGGCGCGGCGGTCGGACGTCAGTTCGGGATGCCAGGCAAAGGCGAGGAGGTTGCGCCAGCGCACCGAGGTGGCCTGTCCCCCGAAGGAAGAGAGGACATCCACGCCGGGGGAGACCTGGGTGATCGCCGGGGCGCGGATGAAGGTCATCGGCACGTCGGCGAGGCCGTTCCAGGTGTCCGTCGTGGTGAAGCTGCCGAGCTGGCGGCCGTAGGCGTTGCGCCGCACGGTGACGGGGAGGCAGCCGAACCAGGTGGTCGGGTCGTCCGCCAGCCGTTCGGCGAGGAGGATGAGCCCCGCGCAGGTGGCGAAGACGGGGAGGCCGGCCTCGATGCGCGCGCGCAGCGGTTCGAAGAGGCCAAGGTCCTTGAGGAGCTTGCCCTGTACGGTCGATTCGCCGCCGGGGAGGACAAGCCCGTCCATCGGGCGGTCGAGGTCCCGCAGCTGGCGGATCTCGAACGTGCGCGCCCCCGCGTCGGCGAGGGCGTGCGCGTGTTCGATGAAGGCGCCCTGTACGGACAGAATGCCGATTGTCATCGTCTGTCTTTCCTGTTGCGTCCGTTCGCGCGCGTCTTACTTGCCGCGCTCTTCCATGATCGTCTGGATCTCGTCGGCGTTGATGCCGACCATCGCCTCGCCGAGGTTCTCGGAGAGCTTGGCGAGGAGCTTCGCGTCCTGCCAGTTGGTGACGGCCTGGACGATGGCGGCGGCGCGCTTGGCGG
>CAKULR010000192.1 GCA_934667295.1 uncultured Kiritimatiellota bacterium | reverse complement strand
TGAAAACCGTCAGCCAAAGGCTGAACATTCTGAAACAGCTCGGCCTCGGCTATTTGACGCTGGGCGAAGAAACGCCCGGATTATCCGGCGGCGAAGCGCAGACGGGGGCGCAGCGCCTGAGCGCGTGGGCGGAGCTTTTCGTGAACAACGCATTTTGGGCCGTGCCGACGCTGTCGGGCCTGATTGCGCTGCTGCTTGACCGCGGGGAGACGCTCGCCGTGCGGCTGGGCGTGCTCGCGATGGCGGCGGGGCAGTTTGCGGCGGTGTTCGGCGCGGGCCGCGTCTGGCCATACAGCCCGCTGGGGTTGGCGGCGTTCGCCGTCATCGGGGTGATGCAGCTGCATCGTTTGGCGGTCAAGTATGCCCCCGCGCCCGGGTGCGCCCGCGCGGTGGCGGCGGCGGCCTACGCGCTGACGGCGGCGCTCACCTGGGTGCGCATGCCGGAGACGCCGCCGTGCCGGCACCGTACCCTGCCGACCCTGCCGCCGGCGGTCGAGACGGCGCGCGGGATGATGGCGGACTACCTGGCCAGCCCGAAGACGCCGGAGGCCGTGAAGAAGGCGCCGCGCGCGGCGGTGCTGCGGCTTCTCACGAACAAGGAGCGGGAGCGGTACGACGTGGTGCGGCCCGGCCGGCACCAGGCGTGGCCGTTCCCGGCGGAACTGGCCCGCGCGACGGACCTCGTGGTGCGGGTGCGCTTCGCGACGCAGTTCGACCTGCGTTCGCCGCTTGCGGGCACCTTCACGCTGGGCGGGCTTTCGGCGGCCGTCTCGAATAACACCCAGTCGGTCATCGAGGTGGGGTTGAAGGGAACGGGGAAGCACGAAGGAGACGGAACGGTTGACCTGCGCTTTGAGAATACGGGCGGGGAGGTCGTGATGCTGCGTCCGCGACGGGATCTGGAGGTGTTGGCGCCGGCGGACGCGTTTGGCGCGAACTTGGCGCGGGGGGTGGTGCAGATGCTCGGGGTGACGGCGCTACTGGCGGCGTTCGGCCTGTTCCTGTCGTCCGCGCTCTCGCGTCCCGTCGCGCTCTTCACGGCGTTTGCCGCCCTTGCCGTGGCGCTGATGGCGCCGAGCGTCATCCTCCAGTTCCCGGATGAGCTGGAGACGACGCTCGCGAACCGCGTGGGGCTCACGGTCGCCCGCGCCGTCCACCTGCTCACCGCGACGGCCGGCGAGGCGGAGCCGGTCTCCAACCTCGCGACGGGGGCCTGCATTGAATGGAAGGAACTTTTGAAGGGCGTTCTCGTGAACGCCGTCCTGCTGCCGGCGGGTCTGCTGGGCCTTGCCGCGTGGCTCGTGCGGCGCCGGCCGCTCGCAAACCAATCCTAGGAGAAGAACCGAATGAAGAAGGACGACGACAAGCTGGAGGCGGCCTACTGCGCCGACTACATGGACTTCCTCGCGAAGGGGAAGACCGAGCGCCGCTGCTACGCGGCGGCCATTGAACTGCTGACGAAGGCCGGCTTCAAGGAGCTTTCCACGCTGGAGACGCTGAAGCCCGGCGACCGCGTCTGGCGCGGCTACCACGCGAAGACGCTCATGGCGTGCGTGATCGGCCAGACGCCGAGCGCGGCGGGCATCCGCGTGGTGGGCGGGCACACGGACGCACCGCGCCTCGACCTCAAGCCGCGCCCCGTCTACGAGAAGGGCGGCCTCGTCTACTTCGACACGCACGTCTACGGCGGCATCAAGAAGTACCAGTGGCTCGTGCTGCCCCTCGCGCTCTACGGCGTGATCGTGAAGACGGACGGCACGGTGGTGGAGGTCGCGGTGGGCGACGAGCCGGGCGACCCCGTGTTCCTGATTTCGGACATCCTGCCGCACCTCGGCAAGGACCAGGAGAAGAAGACGCAGAAGGAGTTCTTCCCGGCGGAGGATCTCGACGTGGTCGCGGGGCTCGGCGAACGGGCCGCGCTCGTGAAGCTGCTCGGCGCGAAGTACGGCGTCACGGAGGAGGACCTGCTTTCCGCCGAACTGGAGATCGTCCCGGCGGGCGGTCCGCGCGAAGTCGGCCTCGACCGCGCCCTCATCGCCGCCTACGGACACGATGACCGCGTGTGCGCCTACGCGGGCCTGAGTGCCCTCGTGGACATTGCGCGCGCGAAGACGCCGCCTGCGCGCACCTGCGCCTGCATCCTCTGCGACAAGGAGGAGATCGGCAGCGAGGGCGCGAGCGGCATGGCGAGCTCGTTCTTCGAGAACACCGTCGCGGAGCTGATCGAGCGCGAGGGGAAGGGCGGCGCGCGCGACATCGACGTGCGCCGCGCGCTGGAGGCCTCCACGATGCTCTCCGCCGACGTGACGGCGGCCGCCGACCCGCATTTCCCGGACGTCGACTCGACCGGCAACGAGGCCCGCCTCGGCAAGGGTCCCGCCGCGAGCAAGTACACGGGCGGCGCGACGAAGGCCGGCGCGAGCGACTGCCGCGCGGAGTTCGTCGCCGAGATCCGCCGCCTCATGGCGAAGGGCGGCGTCGACTGGCAGATGGCCGAGCTCGGCAAGCAGGAGAAGGGCGGCGGCGGCACGATCGCGAAGTTCATGGCCCGCTTCGGCATGGACGTGCTCGACTTCGGCACGCCGCTCCTCAACATGCACGCGCCGTGGGAGCTCGCCTCCAAGCACGACTGCTACCACACGAAGAAGGCCTACGCGGCGTTCCTGAGAGGTTGAGGAATCATCTTATTGCTCCGGCAATGAAAGGTGTTGGCTAACTCCGATGATTGAAGCTCTCGCTACCGCTCCGCAGGCTACATCTGGCTTCGCAGAAGCCAGCCACAGACAATCACTTCCGGGATCGTGAAGTGTGAATGAGGGTACCTTTGGCAAAGGCATTCTGCGGAGCGGTAGCGAGAGCTTTACGAATCGGAGTTATTTTCACATTGGGTAAAATCAATCTGATTTATTGCCGTATCTAGAAACGGTCAAATGTAAAAGGAGACAAGACATGCCGTCACTCAAGGACATGCGGGGCCAGGCGAAGGAAGCCGGCCTCATGAAGCTCGACAAGCTCATCGCCGCGCGCCAGCGGATCCCGGACTGCGAGATTCCGATTCCGGTCCCGGAGCTCTGCGCGCGCTACGAAAAGCTCTACACGGGCGCGATCAACGATGTGATGCGGGAGTACACGCTGCTCGACCAGAACCTGCCGAACGACATCATGCCGCTTCGCGACGAGATGACCGTGTGCGGCGAGGCGTTCACCGTGAAGAGCGCGCCGAACGTGATGATCGAGGGCGAGATGACGTTCCGCGCGCAGATGCTCGACGACTTCAAGCCGAACGGCGTCGTGGTGTGGGACACCTCCGGCGACGTGGAGGCCTCCCTGTGGGGCGGCGTG
>CAKULR010000191.1 GCA_934667295.1 uncultured Kiritimatiellota bacterium | reverse complement strand
CCTCCCCTCCGTCCCGCCCACATTGGTAGGGGGCGACGTCCTCGGCGCCCCGCGTCCTGGCGCGGATGTCCCCCCGGCGGAATCGTCGCCCGTCGTGTCGCCCGTCGTTTCCGCGCGCCCGGAGACGGCTGTGGTGGACGGCTCTTCCGACGCGGCGCGCCGGGGACGTCGCGCCCTACCATCGGAAGGGGCCGTGCCGGGATCCGCGCCGCCCACACTGGCCGTTCCCCCTGCCCCGTTGCCCACATTGGTAGGGGGCGACGTCCTCGGCGCCCCGCGTCCTGACGTTGGAGTTTCCCCGGCGGAATCGTCGTCCGTTGTTTCGCCCGTCGTGCCGCCCGTCGTTTCCGCCCACCCGGATGCGGCTGTGGTGGACGGTTCTTCCGCCGCGGCGCGCCGGGGACGTCGCGCCCTACCATCGGAAGGGGGCGTGCAGACAGCCGCGTCGCCCGCGCCGTCTGCCCCGTCCGCCCCGACGGCACTGCCCGTTTCGGTCGTTGTCCCCGAAGTGTTCACCCCTGCCCCGGAGGCCGACCCCGCCCCCGTCACGGCCGTTGAGGCCGTTGTCGCCGCGTTCGCGCCGTCGGCGGCGCATGCCGTCGAACCGGCCCAGGTGCTCGTCGAGGCCGCACGGGCCGTTGCGGACACCCTGCTTGTCACGCCGGGGTTGTTGCGCGGCGAAGGGGAGATCCGCATCCAGCTGCGGCCGGACGTGCTGGACGGTACGGAAATCCACATCGCGGTCGCGGGGCGGCAGCTGACGGTCGCCTTCGCGCCGCAGACGCCGGAACTCGCGGCGTTGATCGAACAGAGTCGTCCGCAGCTGACGGCGCACCTCGCGGAGCGTATCCATTCCTTTCAGATTGCCGTGGACGTGCGCCGCCGGGTGCGCAGTGAGGAGAGGGGCTGAACATGGATGCCGTCGCATTGCTGAAGACATGGCCCGACTGGGAACATGCGAGTCTGGAGACGGTGCTGGCCTCGCCCGCCTGGCGCATGCCCGTGCGGTACGGGGAGACATCGGTCACGCTCGTGCGCGCCGATGCCGTCCCGGACGATCCGATCGCGCTTGCCGTCACGTTCGACGGCACGCCCGCCGTCCTTGCGCTGGCGGATTCCGCGCTCTACCCGGATCTCCATGTCCTCTGGAGCCGTCGCGCTGCCCTGCCGCCTGCGCTCGTGCTGGCGCTTGTCGAGAAGGAGTGCGGGGATCTCTTCGCGCTGTTGGAGAAGGCCACGCGCCGCCAGTTCGGCGTGACGGGGCTCGCCCCGGCGTTGCCCGCGCGGTCGTACGCCTTTGCCGTCGCGGGGCTTCCCGCCGCGCTCGCGTTCGCCCTGGAACTTCCGGCGGAACTTTTGCCCGTCTTCGGCGATCTCGCCTGCCTCGATTCCGCGCATCCGTCGATTCGCGGCGCGACGCGGGAGATCCGGGCGGACTACGGGGCGCTGGCGGTGACGGAAGACGAACTTGCGGCGCTCGTGCCGGGCGACTTCCTGCTGTGCCCCGGGGAACCGGCGGCGCGGTGGCTGACGGCTCCGCCCGTCGACGAGGCGGCGCATGTCCTTGCCGCCGCCGCGCAGACGGCGACGTTCGCCGCGTTCGCCGACGAGGCCCTGCCGCCTCCGCCCCCGCCGTCGGAAGGGCTTGTCCTCGTGAAGAACGGACGCCCGTATGCGGCCCTGGCCCCCGACCGGGTTGGCGAGGCGGCGGCGTACCGTGTGGTGGAAAGGAAATAGACCCATGTTCCAGACAGATCCCTTCGGACTCATCGTCCTCCTGATCGGCATGTCGCTCGTGCCGTTTCTCGCGATGATCGCGACGAGCTACCTGAAGATCGTCGTCGTCACCTCGCTCATCCGCAACGCGCTCGGCATCCAGTCGATTCCGCCGAACATGGTCCTCAACGCCCTTGCGCTCATCCTTTCGTTCTACATCATGGCCCCGACCGTCTCGGAGAGCTGGAAGACCCTGCAGAAGGGGATGAAGGACAACAAGCCCGAGGTCCTCTACCAGACCGACCTCGCCGCGCGCGCCGCCGAACCCTACCGGCAGTTCCTCATCCGCGAGACCTCCGAGACGCAGGTCGCGTTCTTCACGCGCACCGCCGAGAAGTTGTGGGCGACAAAGGACGAGACGGGCAAGGTCCTGCCCGCCCAGGTGGACACGAAGAGCTTCTTCATCCTCATCCCGGCCTGCTGTGTCTCGGAGCTCACGAAGGCCTTCCAGATCGGCTTCCTCGTCTACCTGCCGTTCATCGCGATCGACATCATCGTCTCGAACATCCTCCTCGCGATGGGCATGATGATGGTCTCGCCCGTCACAATCTCCCTGCCGTTCAAGCTCCTCCTCTTCGTCATGGTCGACGGGTGGACGCTGCTCATCCAGGGCCTCGTGCAGTCCTACATCCACTAGGGGAGACACGCCATGAGCCACGCGCAACTCGTCTTCTACGCCCAGCAGTGCCTAATCCTCGTCCTGAAGCTCTCGCTCATCCCGATCATCGTGGCGACGGTGATCGGCATCCTCGTTTCGCTCCTGCAGGCCCTCACGCAGGTCCAGGAGCAGACGCTCGGCTTCGCGGTGAAGCTCATCGCGATCTCCATCACCCTCATGGCGGCGAGTTCGTGGATGGGCGGCGAGATCTACCTCTACACGCAGGACATCTTCACGCACTTCCCGTTTCTCGTGCGCTAGCAGTTTGCCCCAAGCGTCCCATAAAAAGAGCGCATTCTGTTCATGTACTCCCACGAAGCCCTACCACAGGCCCACTCGAATACATGAAGAAAAATGCGCCCAATCAGGCGCATCTCCACTTGCATGCCGTTCGAGTGATAAAATGGTGGTAGGTTTCGTGTGAACGACACGTAGCGTTGATGCCACGTAAATGGATTCGATTGCGGGTGGACTGGAACGACATGCGTAAAGCACATGCCAGACCGAGCCAGTTCACAATCTATGGACTTTCGACGACAAGCAGAACCTCTCGCTTCAAGCGGGTCCAGTATAGCACAACCCATCGCGCAACGGGAGACTGAAATCGAAGTTTGTGCATACGTCGTGCATACGTACCAAGAATCGGTTAATCGGTTGTCCGTCCTGTATGCCCGGAAAGAGAAAGCGGTAATGAGAACAGAAGTCTCTAGAAGCCTACGCAGAAAAGATTATTGCGCACTGAAATCTCATTGCGTCTCACCGGCCCCTCTGCTAGACTATGCGGCGACAAGGAGGAGAAAAGGCCATGGCGGTGAAATCGGAAACGGCGGTACGGGAAACGACAGTGCGGGCGATAGGGGCGTCCGGACGGACTGTGGCATCCACGCGGATGCGGATGGCGGCCGAGGCGGCGCGGCGGGCCGTGGCGGACACGGC
>CAKULR010000190.1 GCA_934667295.1 uncultured Kiritimatiellota bacterium | reverse complement strand
GGCCAGCGCAGCCGCCAGGGCAATGGAGAGGCGGCGCGCCAACTCAGATCTTCCAGCCGCCGATGCCGAGCGCCCGGCAGATCTCGGAGACGAGGATCGCGATCACGAGCGCCGGGGCGAACCACTTGACCATCACGACGTAGAGGCCCTTCGCCTTGAAGGCGTTCCCCCCGGCCTCGACCTCGTCGATGATCGACTTGGGCGTGAGGATCCAGCCCACGAAGATGCACGTCGCCGCCGCCGTGATCGGCATCAGCACCGAGTTCGTGATGAAGTCGAAGAAGTCGAGGAACTGCATTCCGCCGACCGTCACCTTCGCCCACGGACCATACCCGATCGCCGAGACCGTCGCGAGGAACATGATGAGCGCCGTCGTGAAGAACGTCGCGCTCTTGCGTTCGATGTGGAGGACGTCGCAGACCGACGCGACGCACGCCTCCAGCAGCGAGATCGCCGACGTCGCCGCCGCGAACGTCACGAGGACGAAGAACGCGAGCCCGATCCACGGCCCCGCCACGCCAAGGCCGGCAAACACCTTCGGGAGCGTGATGAACATGAGGCCCGGCCCCGCGTTCATGGCGGACTTCACGGCCGCCTTCGTCGCAAGCGCCGCGTCGCCGCCGTGCTGGGCGATCAATTCGGGCGTCACGCCCGTCTTCACCGCGAACATGTAGACGACCGGGATGATCATGAGGCCCGCGACGACCGCGATCAGCGTGTCGAACACCTCGATGCGGCGGACGCTCTTCTCGATGGAGTCCTGCTTCTTCATGTAGGAGCCGTACGTCACCATGATGCCCATCGCGAGCGAGAGCGAGTAGAACATCTGCCCCATCGCGCCGAGGATCGTCTTGCCGAGGAGGGCGAACGAGAATGCGCCGTCCTCCGTCGTCAGACAGTCCATGTTCGGCACGAGGTAGTACTTGAGGCCCGCGCCCGAGCCCGGCATGAAGATGACGTAGAGCGAAATCGCGATCGCCATCAGGAAGAGGATCGGCATCATGACGAGGTTCGACTTCTCGATGCCGTTCTTGACGCCGAGCAGGATGACGCCCGCGCACGCGAGGATGAAGAGCATGCCGTAGCCGAACGGCGCGAACGGCGCCGAGATGAAGCCCGTGAAGAACGCGCCCGACTCCGCCGCCGCCGCGCCCATCGGGGCCGCGCCCGTGAACGCCATGAGCGCATACGCCTTGAGGTAGTAGAGCACCCAGCCGCCGATCACGCAGTAGTACGGCGTGATGAGGACGGGGATGACCGTCGCGATGACACCGAGCAGCTTCAGTCCGCCGTGGCCCTTCAGCTGGTTGTACGCCGTCAGCTGCGACTGCTGCGTCTTGCGTCCGATCGCGATTTCCGTGAGCATGAGCGTGAAGCCGAGCGTCACGACGAGGCAGAGGTACACGAGGATGAATGTGCCGCCACCGTACTGCGCCGCCAGATACGGGAAGCGCCAGAGATTTCCAAGACCGATTGCGCTCGCCGCCGCGGCGAGGACGAAGGCCAGCTGACCTGACCAGGATGCGCGTTTGTGTTCCATAGGGAGTCGAAGGTTGGGGAAGTGAAAGAAAGGAAATGGGGCGAGGGCAACCGAAAAGCGAAGAGGTTGAAAGAATCCCAGGGGGAACCTTTCAACCTCTCGTCATCTCAGCCTCTCAGCCGTTCATTAGAAGTCGTAGTAGACCGTGAACTGGAAGCGGTGGTCGTCGGCATCGTCGCCGTACGCCTTTGCGTACTGCGTCGTGAGGTAGGCGTACTCGAAACCGAAGTGGAGGTTCGCCGTGAGCTGGTAGAACACATCGACATAGGCACGGTCATTGTAGGTGATACCCGTGTAATCGCAGTTACTGTCAATCTCAACGTCGGACTTGCTGATATTCGGGTTGTCAAAACCGTAACCGATCGCGAACGCCCAGTCGTCGTTCAGGTCGTAGCGCAGATCGGCGAAGCCGCCGACCGTGGAGACCTCGCGGCCCTTGCGCGTCAAATCGCGGAACGCGACCTTCTGACCGACGCCGGCCTGGACGCCACCGAGGTTTTCGCCCGCAAAGATCTGGCCCGTGAGTGTGAACTTGCCGAACGGAACCGATCCGGCGATCATGACCATGTCGCTGTCATAGTCGTCGTTCGGGCCGTTGTACCCGTCACCGTCCCAACGGCGGCTCCGATCACGACCGTACTGGCCTCCGAGGCCGATGAGCCAGCGCTTGTCACTGTCATCCTCCCAGGCAGCCTTGCGGTCGTAGACGATCGCACCTTCGAGGAGGCACCACGCGCTCTGCTCGTTGTCCTGCGTGCCATCGCCGTCGCGGTCGCCGCCCATGCCGGGACCGTTCTTGACGAGACCGGCGCGGATCTCCAGCGAGCTGTCGTCGTCGAAGTCCCACTTCTTCGTCACGCGGATCTGCGGACTACGGCGGTAGGGGTAACCCGTGTTCTCCATCCAGGCACCGTCGATTTCCTGCGGCGAGACCATCTTCCAGAGATGCCAGGTCTGACCGAAGAGGAACTGCCAGCCGCTCTCGTGCGAAAGTTCCCAATAGAGGTGGCGCACGTGGAAGTCAGTGTGGTTGGCATCGGAACCCGCGAGGTCGAACTCGAACTTGCCGCCCGTCTTCCAGCCGTTGTAGGACTCGGCCGAGAAGAGGTTGAAGCCGAGGATCGAGTCGTTCACACTGAGCGTAGACGTATGGTCGCCGTGATGCCCTGCACCACGCGGACGCACATAGTCCGTGTACATCGGATAGTCCGTACCCGCCGTGTTGTGAACAGCTTCAAGGACGAGGTAGCCGTACGGCTCGAACTGGAGACCGCTCTCGGTGAGCGGGTTGAAGATGCCCGCCGTCGCGTCCGCAAGGTAGAACTTGCGTCCGTCGGCCATCGTCCAGATGCGGCCCGTCTCGTTCGTCTCCGTGCCCTCGCCGGGCGTGAGGACACGCGCCGGGGCGGCGGCGACCTGCTCGACCTTCGCGGCCGTGGCGGTCTGCTTGCCTTCGAGCTCGGCGATGCGCTTGGCCTGCGCCTCGATCTTGGCGTTCTGCTGCTGGATGAGGGACTTCAACGCCTGCAGGTCGGCCTGCGTAACGGCATCGGTCGGCGCAGCTTCCACGGCGGCGACGAGCCCCGCGCAGAAACCGAACGTGATCAGTGTTTTCTTCATGATTGTTAGACCCATGTTAGGTTTTATTCCGGGTTGGAAAGTTTGAATTATAGCATATCCCCCCCGGAGACGGCAAGCAGGTAGTGATTAAGTCGCCGCTTCGCGGCTTTAAGTGGTTAAATCGCCGCTATGCGGCGTTAAATCGTACCCGCGAATCGGCCCCGTACGCGAAGTACCCGCGCCGCCCCCGGCGCGTGGCGTCCGAACGGGCCGCCCC
>CAKULR010000189.1 GCA_934667295.1 uncultured Kiritimatiellota bacterium | reverse complement strand
CGATTGTTTTGTGACTGGCTTCTGCGAAGCCAGATGTAGTCTGCGGAGCGGTAGCGAGAGCATCAATCATCGGAGTTTATCAACCCCCTTTCATTGCCGGAGCAATAGTATGACAGGATTTGGTGCGGACCTGGAGGCGGAGGAGCTTGCGGGCGATCGTGACGGCCTCGTCCAGGCCCTCGCAGCGCGCGAAGTCCGCCGGGGGAAGCCCTTCCGCACAGGCGCGCGCAAGGCGCGTCTGGAGCGCGACGAGCTGCGCGTCGTACCGCGCGAGGGCGACGGCGGAGTCGGGTCCGGCAAGTTCGCGTTCGAGTTCCAGCAGTTCCATGGTCAGGGCCTCCACTCGAATTCGGTCTTGCCGTCCCGGAGGATGAGGCGGTCCGCCTCGATCCGCACAATCGTCGCCGTGCCGATCTGCGCACCCTCGGCGAGCCGCAGCCCCGTGCGCAGCACGACGCAGGGATAGGGATGCAGGAGGATGCCCGCAATCGGCTCGACGGCGCGCTTCCGTTCCTGTCCGGCACGCGGACGGCTCCCCTTCGGCGCGTCGGGGACGGTTTCCGCCGCGACCGTTCCCGCCGGGGGCGGAGGCGGTCCGCCCACCTGCACTGCCTTCGTCTCCACCCGTTCGATGCCGGGCACGTCGGCGGCAAGCGCCCGCAGGGCCCGTTCCAGCTTCGCGGCGGACGGCGCATAGCCCGCGAGCGCCACGACGCGGTTCGAGGCCGCCGTCGCCTTGAGCGCGCCCTCGGTGACGACGAAGAGCAGTTCGTCCGCCGACGCGCGCAGCGTCTCGTCGTCCGTCAGGTCGAACTGCACGGACGGGTCGTCCGCAAGCGCAAGCGCGCGGATCGCGAGGCGTTCGGTACGCCGCCGCACGTTTCCGGCGAGCTTCCGCACGCCGTTCGTCCCGACGAGCGCAAGGCCGTGCTGGGCGGCGAGTTCGGAGAGCGAGGGTCCCTTCGTGGAGGGCGCGGCGGCCGGGCGCGCCGTCCCGAACCAGCGCCCCCACTGTCCCTGCACGGCGGTCCAGCCCGTCTGCGCGGCGGCCGTCATCGCCGCGCGGCCACGGGCAACCTGCGGACACCGCGCCTCGATGGGCGCGCGGAAGCAGTGGAGAAGCACCAGAGCGCCCACGAGCAGGAGAACCAGGACGAGCAGCGTCCAGAGGCAGCCATGCCGCCGCTTCGGTGAGTTTTCCGCCTCGGCGGACGGGGGCTCCGCCGCTTCGGGTTCCGTGGACGGCTCGGACGGTGCCGGGACGGGCGCGTCGGGCGTTTCCGGCGGCGGGTAGACGAGTTCGCCCCACGGCTGGTCGGCGGGTCCGACGGCGAACGCGGTCGTCCCGAAGGTCCGCACCTCGAAGGGCTTGAGCGCCTGCGCCGCGCCATCCGGCGTGAGCACCGTCACGCCCGTCCCGGAGACGTCCAGTTCGCACGCCTGGGCGGCGAGCGCGGCGTCCCCGACCACGATGTCGCACGCATCGTCCGACCCGAGGCTCACGCGCCGCCCGCCCACGAGCGCGATCTCCGCGCCCTTCAGGGGACCTTCGACGACTTTCAGCAACCAGTTCATCTTACAGCTTCAACCTCCCCAGGGGCTGGATGTTGATTTCCGAACTCAGTTCCTGGAAACTCAGCACGGGGAGTTCGTAGTAGTCCTTCTCGATCATCTTGCGGAAGTAGCGGCGGATGTCGACCGAGACGATGATGACGGGCTTGTGCTGGATCTTCCGGATGTCGCCGATCGTCTTGCGCACGACGGCGAGGATGGCGCGTACGCTCTGGGGATCCATCGCGAGGTAGCTGCCGCTGGAGGTCTGGCGGACCGACTTGCGGATCCGCTCCTCCAGGGCGGGATCGAGCAGGTACGCCGCGATGATGTTCTGCCCGCCCGAGAACTTGTAGCTGATGTAGCGCGAGAGGGCGCTGCGGACGTACTCGACGAGCAGCACCGTGTCCTTCTCCTTCTGCCCCCACTCGATGAGCGTCTGCGTGATGCGCTTCAGGTCTCGGATGCAGATGCCCTCCTGCACGAGGCGCTGGAGGACGTCCGTGATCTTCTGGATCGGCAGCACGCGCTGCACCTCGCGCACGAGCTCCGGCGCCTCCTTCTCCATGTGGTCCAGCAGCAGCCGCGTCTCCTGCAGCGACAGGAACTCGTTCGCGTAGCGCCGCAGCACGCCCGAAAGGTGGTAGGTCAGCACGCCGTTCAGGTCGAGGTAGCGGATGCCGCTCTCGTCGAGCCGGCGCACCTCCTCCGCCCGGACCCAGTTCGTGCCGAAGCCCGCGATGAACTCCTTCCCCGTCTCGTAGGCAATCCCCGTCGCGGCAAGGTTCTCCGCCGTTTCGAGCGCACACACATACCCCGCGCGCAGCACGCCCTCCGAGACGGGCACCTCGTTCACGAGGAGGCGGTACTTGCCGCCGTGGAGGCCGCCGTTGAGCGAGAGGTTGATGCCGGGGAACGGCACGCCGAGGTCGTGGTAGAGCGCGCGCCGCACGTCCATGATCTTGTCGTTCAGGCCGTCGTAGCTGAGCGCCGTGCGGATCTCCGCGTCGATGTCCACCATGAGCGGCGTCACCATCGAGAAGTCGTCGCCGTCCTTCTTCTTCGGGCGGGGCCTGCCGTCGGACGACGGGGCCGCCGCCGCGAGGGGGTCCGCCCCCTTCGCCGCCGCGGCGGCCGCGAGCCGGGCCCGGCGCTGGAGCGACCAGCCGACGGAGGCGACGGCGGCCGCGAGGGCGAAGAGCGTCAGGTGCGGGAAGCCGGGGATGAGGCCGATCGCGACGAGCGTGCAGGCGCCGAGGAGGAGGGCCTTCGGCTGGGCGAAGATCTGGTTCACGATGTCCTGGCCGAGGGGGTTCGCCTTGTCGCTCCCCACGCGCGTGACGATGACGCCGGAGGTGATCGAGATCAGGAGCGCGGGAATCTGGCTCACGAGGCCGTCGCCGATCGTGAGGATGCCGAAACGCTTCACGCACCAGGCGACGTCCTTGTCGAACATGAGCATGCCGATGAGGATGCCGCCCACGATGTTGATCGCGGTGATGATGAGCCCGGCGATCGAGTCGCCCTTCACGAACTTCATCGCGCCGTCCATCGCGCCGTAGAGCTGCGATTCCTGGGCGAGCTCGGCGCGCCGCTGCTTCGCCGTCTCCAGGTCGATCGCGCCCGCGCGCATGTCGGCGTCGATGGACATCTGCTTGCCGGGCATCGCGTCGAGCGTGAAGCGCGCGGCGACCTCCGAGACGCGCTCGGCGCCCTTGGCGATCACGACGAACTGGACGATCGTGATGATGAGGAAGACCACGGCGCCGACGACGAAGTTGCCGCCCACCACGAAGTTGCCGAACGTGTTGATGATCGTGCCGGCGGCGTTCGGGTCCTGCGCGCCGCGCAGCAGGATGC
>CAKULR010000188.1 GCA_934667295.1 uncultured Kiritimatiellota bacterium | reverse complement strand
GAGCTGCTTCTGCGCGGGGTGCCGCGCGCGCTTCGAGGCGGCGGTCGGCCACGCGGTCACGAACTGGCCCGGCGCGGTGTACGGCGCGAAGGCGACGCTGAAGCGGGAGTGGACGCGGTTCCGCACGGGGAACATCTCCCGGGTCGTCGAGACGGTCGCCACGCGCGTCCGCCGGGAGGCGCCGGGCGTGCAGGTCTCGGCGGCGCTCTTCCGCAATCCGGCGAGCGACCCCGAGACGGTGGCGCAGGACTGGGCGGCGTGGTGCCGTGCGGGCTGGCTGGACTTCGCGTGCCACATGGACTACGTCGAGTCCGCCGCGCTGTTCCGCAGCCAGGTGCGCACGCAGATGGAGGCCGTGGGCGGGAAGGTGAAGCTCTACCCCGGCATCGGGCTCTCCTGCTGGGAGAACGACGGGACGGACGGCGTGCGGCTCGCGAAGCAGATCCAGGCCGTGCGCGAGCTGGGCCTCGGAGGCTTCACCGTCTTCAACTACGACCGGCGCGCGGAGCGCGTGCTGCCGCTCCTGCGCACGGGCGTGACGCGCGAGGACTAGGCGCGGCGGATCTTCCACTTCAATGATTCAACGAACAACCCCATACAGTACGGAAACATGAACATCAACACAGTCAATCCGTCCACCCTCCAGATCACGGACGTCCGCTTCGCGGACATCGACGGCGCGCCGAAGCGCTGCACGCTCGTGAAGGTCTACACGAACCAGGGCCTCGTCGGCTACGGCGAGGTGCGCGACGCCTCCAGCCGCACCTACGCGGAGATCCTGAAGAGCCGCATCCTCGGCGAGAACCCGTGCAACGTTGAGAAGATCTTCCGCCGCATCAAGCAGTTCGGCGGCGACAGCCGCCAGGCGGGCGGCGTATGCGCGATCGAGCTCGCGTGCTGGGACATTGCGGGCAAGGCGTGGGGCGTGCCCGTGTGGCAGCTGCTCGGCGGCAGGTGGCGCGACCGCATCCGCTGCTACTGCGACACGGATTCGGAGGGCGGCGGCCGCGACATGGGCCAGGCCCTGAAGGAGCGCATGGCGCGCGGCTTCACGTTCCTGAAGATGGACCTCGGCATCGAACTCGTGATGGACGTGCCCGGCGCGCTCATCGCGCCGCTCGGCTACCTCGACTACATGAAGAAGATGAAGCACGTCGTCCAGACGCCGCACGGCTCCATCGACCCGCGCGCGATGCGCGGCGAAGCCTACGACCTCTTCAACACGGCGCACGGCTTCACGGGCATCCACATCACCGAGAAGGGCCTCGACTATCTGGAGAAGTACATGGCCGACGTGCGCGACGTCATCGGCTGGGAGGTGCCGATCGCGATCGACCACCTCGGCCACATCCCCTACGAGGACTGCGTGCAGCTGCTGCGCCGCCTGGAGAAGTACCACCTCTCGTGGGCCGAGGACGTGCTGCCCTGGCGCAACGTCGAGCAGTGGCGGCAGCTGCACGCCGCGACGACGACGCCGCTCGGAACGGGCGAGGACATCTACCTGAAGGAGGACTTCAAGCCGCTCCTCGAATCGCATGCGCTCGCCGTCGTCCACCCCGACCTGCTCACCGCCGGCGGCATCCTGGAGACGAAGAAGGTGGGCGACATGGCCGAGGACTACGGCGTGCAGATGAACCTGCACATGGCCGAGAGCCCGATCGCCTGCATGGCGGCCGTCCACGTGGCGGCGGCGACGCGCAACTTCATGGCGCTCGAACTGCACAGCGTGGACGTGCCGTGGTGGGGCGACCTCGTGAAGCCCGCGCTCCGCTACGACGGGGGCTTCATCGAGGTGCCGGTGAAGCCCGGCCTCGGCATCGACGACCTCAACGAAGACCTCATCCTGAAGCATGCGTGCGCCGACTTCCCGCCGCCGTGGGCCCCCACGAAGG
This sequence comes from uncultured Kiritimatiellota bacterium, assembly GCA_934667295.1. GTDB lineage: Bacteria > Verrucomicrobiota > Kiritimatiellia > RFP12 > UBA1067 > RUG572. Next base: position 1,557 of record CAKULR010000188.1, on the reverse strand, counting down.
AATGGGACCACGAGTGGGCCAACGACCGCCGCTGGTCGTAAGCGTCAACGCAGACGAGGAGGAGAGGCCATGTCCAGGCAGGAAGAAACTGGAGTTGCGAACCGGAGGGAGTTCCTGGTCGCGGCCGCCGCCGGCGCGTTCGTGGCGGGATGCTGCACGGGCGGGCGCGAACAGGGGACGGCACGTCCGGCGGGGGCGTTCCGCTATGCGCTGAACCCCGCGACGATCCGCACGTACAAGTGTTCCCTGAAGGAACAGGTGCGCCTGTGCATCGCGGCGGGCTACGAGGGCATCGAACCCTGGCTCGCCGACATCCGCGCGGCGAAGGCCGCCGGCGAGCTGCGCGGCATCCGCAGGATGTGCGAGGACGGCCGTCTCGCCGTCGTGAACGGCATCGGCTTCGCGCACTGGGCGATGCCGGACCCGGCGGACCGCCGGAAGGGCATGGAGGAGATGAGGGCCGACATGGCGCTCGTCGCCGAGCTCGGGGGCCGCTTCATCGCGGCGCCGCCGTTCGGCCTCCAGAAGCCCGGTAGCCCGAAGGTCTCGCTCGACGCCTTCGCGGACGGCTACCGCGCCGTGCTCGAACTGGGCGGACGCATGGGCGTGACGCCGATCCTCGAATTCTGGGGGCACTCCGCGAACCTGAGCCGCCTGAACGAGGCGCTCTACGTCGCGGCGGCCTCGGGCCACGCGGAGGCCGCCGTCCTGGCGGACGTCTACCACATGTACCGGGGAGGCAGCCCCTACGAGGGGCTGCGCTTCTGCACGAAGTCCACCCTGCCCGTCCTCCACATGAACGACGTGCCGGCGACGCCCGCCCGCGCGCAGCTGAAGGACGCCGACCGCGTCTGGCCGGGCGACGGCATCGCGCCGTGGCGCGAGATCAAGAATATCCTGCATACGTGCGGGCTCACGCCCTGGCTTTCCCTCGAACTCTTCAACGCCTCCTACTGCACCACGACGCCGCTTGAGACCCTGAAGACGGGCCTTGCGAAGATGACGGCGGTGATGGCGTGACGCGGGGGCAGACAACGCCGCACCGGTGGCGGTTCTTCAAGTCCGCCCGCTGCGTGCAGGTGAAGCTGGAGACGGGGGCCGACCTCGCGGCGCTCCCCGAGCTGGACCAGCGGCTCTGGACTGTCCTCTCCGCCTCCACGGAGGGGCTGCGCTTCGACGCCGCGACGCTGCGGCTGCTCGACGCGGACGGCGACGGGCGCATCCGCGCGCCCGACGTACACGCCGCCCTCGCCTGGCTGCGTCCGCGTTTCCGCACTCTCGACTTCCTCTTCGCGCGCAAGGCCGAAGTGTCCCTCGCCGACGTCGACGCGACGACGCCCGAGGGCAAGGCCCTGCTCACGTCCTTCACGCGCATCCTCGCCCGCGAGGACCGCGCGGACGCGACGGCGATCTCCCTTGCGGACGTGCTGGGCGCGACGGCGCTCTTCAACGCCCAGCCGTTCAACGGCGACGGCGTCGTCACCCCGAAATCGACCGCCGACGCGGCGCTCGCCGCCGTCATCGAGCAGATCGCCGCATGCGAAGGGACGGTGGCGG
>CAKULR010000187.1 GCA_934667295.1 uncultured Kiritimatiellota bacterium | reverse complement strand
GTCGCCCGGCGCGCGTGCCGCCGCAGGAAGCGCACGAAGCGCGGGTCCTGTGGACCCTCCGCCAGCCAGCGCGCATGTGCCACCGCCAACACCAGAAGGGCCACGCCCCCCAGCGCGCCGAGCACAAGCAGACGCAGCCTCATCCCCGCACGCGCCTACCTTTCCGCCCGCACCGCCGCCATCGCCGCGCGCCGCATCAGCGCCGCGCGGTCCTCGGGCACGAAGTCGGGCCGGTAGGTACACGCCGTCACGTCCACGCCGAACAGCGCCGCCACCCACGTACAGCCCTGCAGGTATTCGCCCGCCGAGTTGAGGTGGCAGCCGTCGACGCGCAGCTTCCGCTCGGTGGCATCCTTCTGCCACGAACCGCCCTTCCCCCAGTGCGCCTGGCCGCAGACGTCGCCGTAGAAGTCCGGCAGCTGCGGTTCGGTGAACGCCGCGAGTTCCTGCTTCGTGTAGACCTTCGCGTAGCGGACGGGCAGGTCGCGGCGGTAGTTCTGCACCGCGACGGCGGTGGGGATGATCCTGAGGCCGTGCTTCCGCGCGAGCGCGCCGTAGGCCGCGTGCAGACGGGCGAACATCTCGTCCGGCGTGAACTTCCACACGCCGAGCCGCCCGTCATACGGCGAATAGCTCCAGGTCTCCTGGATGCGGATCTCCGCCTGGGGGGCGAGTTCGCGGATCTTGGCGATCAGGTTGTCCGCAAAGGGCTGGTAGGTCTTTTCGAACGCGCTCTGTCCGCTCGCCTGCTGGATCGTCACGATGTCCCACGGCTCGGCGACGAGCGCCTGGGGGATGTTCGCGCGGCCCTTCGGCGCCGCCTTGCGGAGGCCGGAGTCCTTCGCGTCGCAGGAGGTCCAGCTCATCTGGACGGCGTAGGGGCGGAAGTCGGGATCGCCCGCCTTCTCGACGTTGGCCCAGTGCTTCGAGAGCGGGCACCCGCCGATGTAGAGGTTCGCGAGGTCCAGCGCGCAGCCCATCGCCTTCGCGACCGCCGGCGTCTGCCGCATCGCGCTCGCGGTGAACGAGTTGCCGATCATCAGCACCTTGAGCGTCTTCGCCTCCACCGTCCACACGCACGCGCCGACAAGCGCGCACAGCATCGCGAATCTCTTCATCGTCGTCCTCCTGTTCCCCTGCCGGACCTTCTCGGCGTCGGTTGAAATCGGTTTCATGGCAAGGGGGAGTATAGCACATCTCCCTCAGCGTGTCCCGCCCTGGAGGGCGTCCGCAAGGCGCAGGAACGTCGCGCAGAAATACGGCTGCGCGTCCGTGAACACCTCGCAGGGGAGTCCGCGCCTGTCGCAGATCTCCTTGAAGCGCTGTCCGAACGCGCCGGAGTGCGTGGGATCCTGCACGAGCTCGCCCGGCTTCGGCAGCGAACCGTACTGGAGGAACATCTTCGGGGCGCGCGCGGGCGCGATCTTCCCGGCGAGCGCGGCGGGCGAGAAGCGTTCGATCCAGGGCAGCACGCTTTCACGGTTCGTGAGCCACGTGTCGAAGTTCCGGAAGCCGAAGGCGTGGGCGCCGTAGGTGGCGTTCGGAATCCACGCGCGCGTCTCGCGCGGATCGAGCGACGTCTGGGCGATGATCGGGCCGAGGGCCGCGATGCCGAGCGCGTTGTCGTCCTTCAGGCCGAGGTAGAGCGCCGTGCAGGCGCCCGCGCTGCCGCCCGCGAGGGCGGGGCGCGACACGTCGCGGGTCCCGTCCTTCGCATGGGCCTTGGCGAAGCGCACAGCCGCCTCGCAGTCGTCGAGGCACGCCTTGACGGGCGGCGTGCCGCCTTCGAGGCGCGCGTCCCCGATGTAGCGGTAGCCCACGGCGACGACGGCGATGCCGCGTGCGAGAAGCGGCTTCAGGGCCGAGCCGACGATGTGGTCCACCATCGCCCCGCCCGTCCAGCCGCCGCCGTGCAGGTAGACGACGACGGGCGCGGGGCCCTTCGTCTGCGGCGGCAGGAAGACGTCCACCTTCTGCTTCGGGTGCGGACCGTACGCGACGTTCTCGTGCGTGGCGGCGGGCACGGTGAGGAGCTGCTTCGTCGAGGGGTTCACGTAGGTGTATTCGTTCGCGGGCGTGCGGCCGAAGACGGCGGCGATGGCGCGCAGGAAGCCGTCCGCGTCGAAGTTGTTCGGCAGCAGGTAGCAGCCTTCCGTGTACTCGTTCCAGGCGTTGATGTAGACGACGCCCGGCTTCTTCGGGTCGGCGAGGACGTGCGCCTTGGCGGCACGCAGGTACTGCTCGAAGCGGTCCGGCGTGTTGTTCGTGAGCGTGCCGCAGTAGGGGTACGACGCCGTCTTCGGCCACGGGAACGGCGCGTCGAGGCGGCAGCGCGGCGTCGCGTCCCAGCCCGTCGTCACGTTCGGGAAGTAGGGGAGCGCCGTCGCCTGCATCTCCTTCCAGCGCTTCTGGATGCCCTCGCCGATCTCATCGTAGGCGAAAAGGCGCTCGCCCGCCACGTAACGCTTCCAGAAGTCCGGCGCATACGAGCAGGTGAGGTTGTAGTCCGTAACCGAGTCGAAGCCCATCTCGACGGCGAGCGGCACCTGCTTCGGACGCAGGTTCTGCGCGTTCAGGTGGAGTTCGCCCAGCCCCGCCGCGCGCACGCGCCGCCGCGCCTCATCCATCGCCGCCCGCACCTTCGTCCTGTCCTCGCCCCACGTCTTCCAGAGGTAGCCCACGTTGTAGATCGAGAAGAAGAGCTTCCCGTCCTTGCGCCAGTATTCGGGCTGGTTGAAGTAGTGCGCGATCGAGTAGTCGATGAGCCCCAGGAACTCCTCCGGCGTGTGGTCGAGCGTCATCAGCGCCTGGCGCGACGGGTCGAGGTGCGGACGGAACTGGTTGTTGCGCTCGTGGTAGCACCACATGAGCGCGAACTTCATGCGGTCGCGGTTCCGCGCCTTGAGGAAGCCCTTCTCGATGGACTCCTCCTGCGTGATCTTGCCGCCGTACCAGTAGTAGTCCCACAGGAACACGTCGATGCCCGCGTTCGCCGCGAGCGCGATCTCGGTCTCCACGTCCTTCGGGTTTGCGCCGTCGAGATAGCCGGGGTAGGGGACGAGCGGCTGCTTGTGCCCGGGGAAGAGCGCCCGCGCGGTCTTCACGAAGTCCCATTCGCCCCTGTTCCACCTGTCGCCGAACCACTCGGTCCCCTTCGGGTACTTGTGCCAGTGCGGGTAGTAGACCGCCACCACCTCCACGTCCTTCTTCTGCCGTTCCGGCGCGCCCCACGCGCCGCCCACCGCGAGCGCGCATGCGCACGCAAGCCCGATCCGTTTCAGTCCCCTCATCTCATGTTCTCCGTTTCGTTTTCAGTTTCCGTTCAAATCGACCTACCGCACCATGATCACCGTTCCCCGCGCGGGGATGCACAGCGCGCCCGCGCGCCACGCAAGCCGCCGTTCGGAGACCACGCCGTTCACGACGAGCGTCCAGCGCGCGAAGTGGGCCGTCCCCGTCGCGTCCGGCAGCGCCAACGGCACCGTGTAGTCTACCAAATCCGCGTCCGACGCGACGTTCAGGAGGCGGAGCGTGCCCGTCTCCGGCACGGCAAGGCCCCGCAC
>CAKULR010000186.1 GCA_934667295.1 uncultured Kiritimatiellota bacterium | reverse complement strand
GACGAAAACGAATGGAAGAAGAACTGGAAGCTCGTCTGCGTGACCGACATCGGGCTTTCCGTGCGGGAGGCGAACGGTACCGTGTACGTGTGGGCGACGTCGCTGACGCGCGGCGTGCCGGTCGCGGGACTGCGCGTCCTCGTCTACGGCGCGAACAACGTCGTGTTGGGCGAGGGCTTGACGGACGCCGACGGCTGGTGCTGCTGCGAGATGCCCAGGGGCGAGACGAAGCCGTTCGCCGTCGTCGCCGCGCAGATGGACGATTCGGACGTCTCCTTCCTCGCGCTGCGGGGCGACCTCGACGAAACCGCCACGCTGGGCGCGCGCCGCGCGTTCGTGAAGGAGAACGGCAGCGAGGCGTACGTGTGGACGGAACGCGGCATCTACCGCCACAACGAACCGATCCTCGTCCATGCGATTCTCCGCGACGGGAAGGGCAACGCGCCGAAGCCGTTCCCCGTCTCCCTCGCCCTCTTCACGCCCGACGGGAAGTGCCTCCAGCGCCGCACGCAGGTCACGGACCGCTTCGGCGTCGTCTCGCGCGCCGACTTCACCGTGCCGGACGACCAGCCGAGCGGGCGCTGGGAGATCCGCGTCTCGACGCCCGGCGACGACGGCTTCCTGCTCGGCTCGCGCTCGGTCCGCATCGAGGAGTTCGTGCCGCCGCAGATCCGCGTGAAGGTGACGCCGCCGGCGGAGACGCGGGCGACGACGAACCTCTCGTTCACCGTGGCGGGCGAACACCTCTTCGGCAGCCCCGCGAAGAGGCTGCCCGCCGAGGGGGCGGTCCTGTTCGAGGACGTCCCGTTCGCGCCGCGCGGCTGGGAGGCGTTCCGCTTCGGGGACGAGAACCGGCGGCTGAAGCCGAATTTCACGACGCTGGAGAAGGTGTACACGGACGACGCGGGCACGGCGCGCTTCACGGTGGACTTCCCGCAGCGGGCGCGTCCGCGCGCCGCCGTCCGGATGGTCGTGCAGGGCAGCGTGTTCGAAAGCGGGGGGCGCCCCGCCTCCGCCCGCGCCGCGACGCTCCTCCACGCCTATCCCTACTACATCGGCGTGGCGCTGCCGGATGCGATCCGCGAATCGCCCACGCCGCGCCAGTGCCGCGTCGTGCTCGTCAATCCCGACGGCACGCCGCATGTCGGCACGCGCCGCCTCATGGCGCAGTTCGAGCGCGTGGACAGCGTGTACGAGCTGAAGAAGACCGAATCGGGCTGCTGGGAGTGGCGCACGGAGCGCATTCGCTTCCCGCTGGGCGAGGAGGTCGCGCTGGAGGTCTCCGAAAAGGGCCTCGCCACGCTCGCGGTGCCCGCCGCCGCCGGTGGCGACTTCGCCGTCACGGTGCGGGACGAGGAGGCGGGTGTCTCCTTCGGCGCGAGCTACTGGGTGGGCGGTGCCGACGACTCGACCGTGCGGGCCTCCCTGGAGAATCCCTCCCGCGTCACGCTGGCGCTGGACCGGAAGATCTACTATCCCGGGGAGCGCCCCCGCCTCACCGTGAAGGCGCCGTTCGCCGGCGTGGCGTGGCTGAACGTGCTGCGCGAGGACATGCTCTACTCGCAGGTGCTCACGCTCACGAACGCGACGAGCGAGATCACGCTGGAGCCCGTCCAGGCCACCTGGGCGCCGGGCGTGGACGTGGCGCTCAGCGTCGTCCAGGCATCCCGTCCCGGACAGCGCGGCGTGGTGAACCGTGCCTTCGGCCTCGTGCCCCTGCGGGCGGCGACGCGCGACAGCGCGCTCGACGTCCAGGTCAAGGCCCAGGTCGCATGTGCGCCGATGGGCGGCTCCACCGTCACGGTCGATGTCTCGGCGCGCGGAACGGGCGTCGTGGGCGAAACAGCCGCCGTGACGGTCGTGGACGAGGGGATCAACCTCCTCACGGACGAGGAGGTGCCCAATCCGATCGATTGGTTTGGTGCCGTGCGCGACGCCGACCACCCGCTCTGGGACATCTACAACCGTCTGCTGCCCATTCTCGACGACCGCCTCAAGCGCGCGGGTGCGAAGGCGGGCGGCGGCGCGGAAGGGGACCTCTTCCGCCGCGTGAGTCCCGTGCCGACCCGGCGCTTCAAGCCGCTCAGCCTCTGGAAGACGGAGGTCGCCCTGAAGGACGGCCGCGCGACCGTGCCGTTCACCCTGCCCGAGTTCGTGGGCGAGGTGCGCGTGACGGCCGTGGCGTACAACCGGCGCGCGACGGGCGCGGGCGCCGTGCAGGTCAAGGTGGCCCCGAACCTCGTGATGCAGCCCGACGCGCCGCGCTTCGCGGCGCCGGGGGACACGTTCTTCGCGACGGTCGTCCTCGCCAACCGCAGCGGACGCGACGGCACGGTGCGCTACGACCTCATGGCGGGCGGCAGCGTGTCGCTGGTGCGTCCCGTCCACGGCGAATTGAGGCTTGCGAAGGACGCGAGCGAAACGCTGAGTTTCCCGGTCACGGCGGGGGGCGTCCCCGGCGAAGGCACGCTCGTCTTCGTTTCGGAGGGCTTCGGCGAGAAGCACCGCAACGAAATCCACCTGCCGGTGCGTCCCGCCGCGCCCTGGACGAAGACGGCGACGACGGTGCGCCTCGGCCCCGGCGAGCGGAAGGCGTTCCCGAACACCGCCGCCACGCTGCCCGAGGCGGCGCGCCGCACGTTCCTCGCCTCGGCGAACCCCGTGGCGGAACTCGCCTCCGCGCTCGAATATCTCGTCGCCTATCCCCACGGGTGCCTGGAGCAGACCGTGGCGCGCGTCTTCCCGTTCGTCACCGCAGGGGGCATCCTGAACACGCTTCCCGTGCGCGAGACCTCGGCGGACGCCGATGCGAAGGGGGCCGTCGAGGCCGGCATCCGGCGCGTCTCGTCGATGGTGCGGGCGAACGACTTCGTGATGTGGCCGGACAGCACGACGCCGCCCTGGGACCGTAGCGTCTCCCTCTGGGCCGCGCACTTCCTCGTCGAGGCGTCCGCAAACGGCTTCGCCGTTCCCCCGGACCGCCTGGATGCCGTCAAGGGCTTCCTCCGCTCGTGGGCGATGGCGACGAACGAGACGGTGGGCGCGTATGCGTGCCACACGCTGGCCCTCGCGCGCACGCCGGACCGCGACCGCATGCTCCACTGGTTCGACCGCCGCGCCCGGCTCGCGCCGCTGGACCGTGCGCGGCTGGCCCGCGCCTTTGTGCGGACCGGCGACCGGGACCGCGCGCGGGCTCTGCTCGCGCACGTCCATCCCGGTACCGGGATGGACAACGCCTTCGCCCTGCTCGCGCTCCTCGACCTCGACCCCGACGACGCGCGCGTTCCCACGTTCGTCACCGCGCTGCTGGAGGCGCGCGACGCCGAGACGCGCCACTGGGGCACGACGGAGGCGAATGCGCACGCGCTGCTGGCCCTGGGGGCTTTCTACCGACGCACGCCGGAACCCCCGCATTTATATAAATGCGGGGGTTCCGTGAAACCGGATCTGGTCATCTCCGTCGGGGGACACGACGACGCGCTGCTCGTCAAACAGGCGAAGCGTTTCACGGGCTGTGGCGAGGTCGTCGTGTCGAACCGGGGGAACGGTCCCGTGTTCGTCTACGCGTCGACGCTGGCGCGGGGCGATCCGGCC
>CAKULR010000185.1 GCA_934667295.1 uncultured Kiritimatiellota bacterium | reverse complement strand
CGCCTTCTCGAAGGCGTTCGTCGTCACGGCGCCGTCCGCGTCCTTCGCGGGGAACGGCACGCGCTCGACGAGGTAGACCGCATTGGTGCCCGCCGCCACGCCGTAGCGCGTGATGGCCGAATCGACGTCCAGCTCGGCCACGGTGGAGAGGAAGTCGGGGCAGTCGCGCACGATCTCCGACGGACGCACCATGAAACCCTTCACGTAGCGCCCGTCCAGCGAGAAGCGCCTGGAGGTCTGCACCTTCACCTTCTCCTCGGCGGCGACCTTCACGAGCTGGTCGACGGAGTTGTCCATCGCCTTCTTCTCGTCCTGCGGGTAGACGCGGGCGAGCAGGTTCGTGCGGTACGCCTCGACGGAGGCGATCACCTGCAGTTCGCGTTCGAGGATCGGCTTGACCTCCTCGAACGTCTTCGTGACCGTGACGCCGTTCGTGCCCGTCGTCTCGAAGCGGGCGGACGTCGCGTCGTAGTGGTCGTGCATCTCGTCCTCGGAGATCTTGAACTGGGCGAGGCGGGCGGGCGCGTCGGCCTGGAAGCGCGCGAACTTCACCTGCACGCAGTCGGGCAGCGCGAAGGAGTTCGTGTTCGCCCGGTAGTAGGCCTCCAGCGCCTTGTCGTCGAGCTTCACCTTGTCGAACTCCTTGTCGATGTAGGAGGCGACGCGCACCTTGAATTCGTCCGTGTAGTCGTTGACGGCCCCCGCGAGCTCGGTCGGCGACACCCACGCGGCGCTGCCCAGCACGACCGACCGGAGCTTCTGCAGCGAGATGCGGCGGCGGAGGTAGGCTTCGAACATCGGCGGCGTGAGGCCGTTCTCGCGCAGCAGCCGCTCGTACTTCACCACGTCGAAGGCCCCGCCCTCCGAGAACGAGGGATCGCGGCGGATCGCCTCGCGCACGTCCGCGTCGGTCGCCTCCAGGTGCATCGCCTTCGCGACGGAAAGCGCGGCGGCGGCGCGCCACGCCTCGCGGTTGGCCTCGGCGTTGGACATCCGGCTGTCGTACTGGCGGCCGATGCCGCGCGCGTCCTTCACGAGCGTGTCGAAGTAGGCGGCGTCGAGGTCTTCGCCGCCAAGCGTGCCGACGGAGGGGCCGGAACCGCCGTCGCGGCTCACGAAGAGGAAGTCGAATGCGAAGAAGACCGAAATCGCGACGGCGAACACGCCCCAGACCCATTTGTTCTTGATGAGGCGGTTGAAATGATGGATGACCACGTTCTTGTCCTGTTCTGATGTTTCTACTGTAGCTGTGCAGCTTGCCTGTTTCTGTTGTTCAAGTCTCGTGCCGCGCGGCGGCGGACCGGGGGGGACTAGATGTCCTCGTCGTCCTTGTCCTTCTTTTCGTCCGCCTTCTCGTCGTCCTTCTCTTCGGCGTCGGACGCCTCGGCGTCCGCCTCGTCCTTGTCGGCCTTGGCCGGCGCGGCCTCCACCGTCTCGGTCTCGTCGTCCTCGTCGTCGTCCGCCTTCGCGCCCTTCGCGGACTCGGGCACCTTGGTGGAGATCACGAGCTCGCCGGAGTTGACGTTCGAGCGCCCCTCCGCGAACGCGAAGCGGTTGAGCATGTCGCCCGACGCGCCGAAGGTCATCATCGACACGCTCATGCCGCCGCCGACGGACGACTTCGCGCGGAAGATCTTGACGGCGCACTGCGGCGAGAGGAGGAAGTCGAGCGTCTTCGGCACGTCCTTGACCTCGCCCGTCTCGAAGTTCTTCTGCGTGCCGAGCCCCTGGTCGAGCGTGACCGTGCAGCCGCCGCTCTCGCCCCGGATCGAGGTGAAGAGCCGGTCGCCGGTCGTGCGGATGCGGATCTGGTTCGCGGCGCCCATGCGGGGAATCGCGTAGTGGCTGCCCCTGAGGGAGATCGTACCCGTCACGCAGCGCACCACGGCCTCGTCGCCATCGTGCGTGTTCGCGTAGTCGAACACGCTCTCGCCCGCGATGTTCTCGCAGGAGAACGCGGGGGCGACGACCTTGAACAGCCCCTCGCCCAGCGAACGCGGCAGCTTCAGCGTCACACGCCCGCCCTTGAGCTCCAGCGCGCGCGCCGGCGCGCCGATCTCGATCTCGCGCGTCGCGAACTCCGCCGCGCGGTCGAGGACCACGGAGGCCTTCTCGCCCAGCGCGAACTCCGCGCGCGGCGCTTCGGCGCCCTCGCCCAGGGCGCGGACGACCGAGCCGAAGGGATAGTAGCGGCCCTCGGCGGCATCCACCCAGTCCGCCGTGCGCGGCTTCAGCACCTGCACCTTCCCCTCCGCGCGCACGCAGCGCATCAGGGGGTAGAACGCCTTCTCCGGCTTGGACGCGGCGGGGGCCGCGACCTCGTCGGCGGGCTTCCCGGCCTCAGCCTCGTCCTGCGCGAAAACGGGCGTCAAGGCGGTGAACACGGAGACGGACGCCGCGGCGACCGCTGTCTTGAATGAAATTGTCCGATTCATGTAAGACCTTCCCTTCTCTTGTGGTTCGTGTATTTTACAATTTTCCGTGCCCGAACGCAACTGCGATATCGGCGTCATCGGCACCCCCTACAGGCCCGGCAGACCAGCGCCCCGCCGGCGAGGAGCAGCGCGAGGGAGATCGTCTGGCTGATCGAGAACGGGCCCACCGTGGCGCGCGGGTCGCCGCGCAGCACCTCGATGCCGAAGCGGATGCAGGCGTAGCCGACCAGGTAGCACCCGGACACCAGGCCCGGCGCACGCTTCCAGAAGCGCCGGTAGAGGACGAGGAGCGCGCCGAACAGCGCGAACACCGCCGCCGCCTCGAAGAGCTGCGTCGGGAGCACGGGGAGGGCGCGCAGGGCGTCGCTCGTGACCAGGCCGTCCCGCACCTGCTCGTGCCAGGCGGGCGAGCCGCGCGGGAACACGACGGCGCACGCGGCCTCCGAGAGGCGTCCGTAGCAGCAGCCGTAGAAGAAGCAGCCGATCCGCCCGAACGCATGCCCGAGCGGCACGACCACCGCGAAGAGGTCGGTGAGCGGGATGATCCGCTCCCGCCGCACGCGGCACCAGACGAGGAACGCCGCCATCGCGAGGATCAGCCCCCCGTAGAACATGAGCCCGCCCTGGTCCACGCGGACGATCTGCCCGGGGTGGGCCGCGAACTCGCTCGACCAGTGCTCGATCACGTAGGCCGCGCGCGCGCCCACGATGCCCGTCACCATCATCAGCATGAGCAGGTTCGAGAGCGGTTCCGCGTTCCGCCCCGTCCGGCGGCAGAGCCACGCGACGACCTGCCACGCCGCGAGGAAGCCGAGCGCCATGCACGCGCCGTACGTCTTGATGTGCAGAAAGCCGATGGAAATGAGGTCGGGATGCATTATAGTCCTTTCAGGATCTCGACGGCGAGCTTCGTCGGCGCCGCGTTCGTCGGCGTCAGCCACCACCCCGCGCCGCGCTGCGCGGAAACGAGCCGCAGCGCGATCCGCTCGCGCGGCAGCCCGTTCGTCTTGAAGATGTCGTCCTGCGGGAGGGCGTTCGTGTCGGCATGGCACCCAAGCCACGCCGCCGCGCGGCCCAGCGCGTGGTCGACCTCGTGCTGGATGGACGGCTCCAGGGGACCGTCCGCGCGCGGCAGCGGACGCACCGCGAACGCCGCCGCGAAC
>CAKULR010000184.1 GCA_934667295.1 uncultured Kiritimatiellota bacterium | reverse complement strand
GCGCGTCGCTGCGCAAGGGAAATGCGGGCGACATCACCGACGAGACGCCTTCCATGGTGCGTCGGCTGGCAGTGTCGGTCGTGCTGCTGCTCGTCCTCATGTACATTTCGATGGGGCACATGATGTGGGGCTGGCCGCTGCCTGCGCCGATCGCGGCGAGTATGGAGTGGCAGGGCGTGATCCAGGCGGTACTGACGCTTGCGATTATGATTGTCAACCGCAAGTTCTTTGTGAGCGGCGGGCGCGGCGTGCTGCACGGCGCGCCGAAACCCGCGCAGGGCACGCGTGAAACGCTCATCGGCCGCAAGGGCTGGGACGCGCGGCGCATGGCCGTGGTCGGGCCGGGCGGCGACGGGAAGCGCGCCGTCACGCACTGGACGACGCTGCAGCGCCACGACGGGCTCGCGCTCGTCGAGTTCACGATCGAGACGGGGCGCACCCACCAGATCCGCGTCCACGCCGCCCACCTCGGCCACCCCATCGTGGGGGACGCGCTCTACGGCGACGCGGCGGCGGACCGGCACCGTCCCGTTCCGCCCCGGCGGATGCTCCTCCACGCCGTGTCGCTCGCGTTCCCGCACCCCGTCACGGGACGCCGGGTGGCGTTCTCCGCCTACCCGCCCGACGACCTCATCTTCGCGCGTTGAAAAAATCTCAAATACCCCCTTGCGCGCCGTCCGGGAACGTGATACAATATGCGCCGTTTTCCACCACGTGTGGGGCTGTAGCTCAACTGGATAGAGCATCAGACTACGAATCTGAGGGTTGTGGGTTCGACTCCCGCCAGCCCCGCCACATGGAAGGGAAGACACCAGATTGCGGGGTGGAGCAGCCTGGTAGCTCGTCAGGCTCATAACCTGAAGGTCGTTGGTTCAAATCCAGCCCCCGCTACCAATCTGGTTCAAGGCATCCGTTCGTTCGCGGGTGTATGAATGGAACGGTGATAACGAATCCTCTATGGCAAAAGAAGACGACAGCGCAATTGAAGTGGTGGGCACCGTGATCAAGGTGCTTCCGGCGACCATGTACAAGGTCCAGCTTGAAAACGGGCATGAAGTGCTCGCTCACATTTCCGGGAAGATGCGCAAGTTCTTCATCAAGATCGCGATTGGCGACAAGGTGACGGTCGAGATTTCGCCGTATGACCTCACCAAGGGGCGCATCACGTACCGCCACAAGACCTGAGTTCCGTGTCCCGGCATCTTCTATCCCTGCATGACGTCACCCTCGCTTTCGGGGGTGATTCTGTTTTGGAAGGGGTATCCCTCAACCTTGAAAGCGGGATGCGCGCCTGTGTGACGGGGCGCAACGGCGAGGGAAAGTCCACGTTGTTGAAGGTGATTGCGGGGCGTTTGGAGCCGGATCGGGGTGAAATCATCCGTGCGCCGGGGCTGAAGACCGCGTTCCTCGAACAGGAGGTGCCAAGCGACCGTCCGGGCACGGTGCGCGACATCGCCCTTTCCGAGAAGCTGATTTCCCAGATGGGGCTTGAGGCCGATGTGCCGTTCAACACGCTTTCGGGCGGTCTGCGGCGGCGCGTCCTCCTGGCGCGCGTGCTGGCGGACGAACCGGACCTCGTCCTGCTGGACGAGCCGACGAACCATCTGGACATCGAGTCCATCGAGTGGCTGGAGAGCTTCATCCGCCGCCAGGCCGAGACGACCTTCCTCTTCGTCACGCACGACCGCGCGTTCCTGAAGGCCGTCGCCACCTTCGTCTACGACCTCGACCGGGGGCAGCTCGCGGGCTGGAACTGCGACTACCGCACGTTCCTGCAGCGCAAGGCGGACCTCCAGGCGGACGAGGCGGCGCTGTGGCTCAAGAAGGCGAAGAAGCTCGCGCAGGAGGAGGCGTGGATCCGGCAGGGCGTGAAGGCCCGCCGCACGCGCAACCAGGGGCGCGTGGAGGCGCTGCGCCAGCTGCGGCTCGAATTCGCGAACCGCCGGACCGCGCAGGGAACCTCCTCCCTCCGCATCGACACGGCGGCCGCCTCGGGCGACCGGGTCGTCAAGATCGAGGACATGTCCTTCGCGTACGGCGACCGGCCCGTCATCCGCCATTTCACGGCGGACATCCTGCGCGGCGAGCGCATCGGCGTCGTCGGCGGGAACGGCGCGGGCAAGACGACGCTCCTGAAGCTCCTGACGGGCGCGCTCGCGCCCACGTCGGGTGCCGTCACGCTGGGGACGCGCGTCGAGATGGCGTTCTTCGACCAGCTGCACGCCCAGCTCGACCCCACGCTCACCGTGAAGGAGGTCGTGGCGCAGGACCGCGACGTCGTTTCGGTGGGCGGCGTGCAGAAGCACGTCTATTCCTATTTGGCGGACTTCCTCTTCACGCCGGAGCGCGCGCGGTCGCCGGTGAAGGCCCTTTCCGGCGGCGAGAAGGCGCGCCTTCTCCTCGCGCGCCTCTTCCTCAAACCGTCCAACCTCCTCGTGATGGACGAACCGACGAACGACCTGGACGTCGAGACGCTGGAGTTTCTGGAGGAGCAGCTGCTGAACTACCGGGGTACCTTGCTCGTCGTCTCGCACGACCGCGCCTTTCTCGACAACGTCGTCACCTCCACCTATCTGCTCACCGGCGACGGTGCGGTGCGCGTGTGCGCCGGCGGCTACGCCGAGGCGAAGAAGCTTGAAAAGGCCGTGAAGGCGGAGAAGGCCGAAAAGGTCGAGAAGGCGGCGCCGCTGTCCACCCCGTCTCCGCAGCCACCGCAGGCCTCCCGTAAGCTGAACAACCGGGAGACGCGCGAACTGGAGGCGCTGCCGGGGAAGATGGAGGCGCTGGAGGCGGAGATCGCGGAAATCGAGTCCGCGCTGGCCAATCCGTCCATCTACGCGAAGGACAACGCGCGGGCGGTGGCCCTGACGGCCCGCCTCCCCGCTGCCCGCGCGGAGCTGGACGCCGCCGAGACGCGCTGGCTCGAACTCTCCGAACGCGCCTGACGCGGCGCGGGCGGGTTTCCCCCGTGATGGAGTTGACGGTCTGCCCGATGATGGTGTATACTGTCGTCGTTGCTTTCGGTTAGAGGTTTTCATGGAGTCCTCTCCGAAATGCGACGCTCACCTTGCACCTGTATGTGAACGTAGTTCGAGAATGGGAAGGCGGTGAATTGGGATGGAAATGGAAGAGCCGATTCCGGTCTGTAGGCATGGCCGCGTGTTCCGGTCAGTAGGCATGGCCGCGTGGCGGGCGTACCCTACCATGTCTTTGACTATCATGGCATCTCGTTTGCCGTTCATGCGGGGCTTGGCCGTCCGCTGAAGATTTCGCATGAGGCGCGGGTCTACTTGGAGCGGCGCGCGTCCGGCGAGGATGCGCCGCCCGCTTGTGAGGGACTGCGCGGCGAGATCGCCGCCCTGGAGGCCGCCGGCTTCTTCGCGCCCTGTGAGCCGCCGATTCCGACGGATGTGGAATTCGATCGACTGCTGCGTCGGAGATATGAGGCTCCATGGACAAAACTTGAACTCGCCCTCTCGGAGGTTTGCAATCTTGCATGCCGTTACTGCTACTGCGGGACGTGCCGGGACGAGGTGCCGAACCAGGGGCGGATGGGCGAGGCCGTCGCCCGTGCGGCGATCAATTGGCTTTTCGCCGTGAGCGGACGTTCAAAGGAGGTCGGCATTACGT
>CAKULR010000183.1 GCA_934667295.1 uncultured Kiritimatiellota bacterium | reverse complement strand
GGCGGTCCTCGCCCGGCACGGCCTCCGCCCACTCCCACTACGACGCCCCGTCGGCGTCGAGGTGCAGGATCGCCCCCAGGACGTTCCGCGCCGCGCGGGCGAAGACCGCGACCGCCGCCCCGCCGGACGCAAGGGCGAGCGGGGTCGCCTCCAGTTCCAGCAGGTCGTCGCCCGGCCCCTCGCAGAGCCGGACGTGGCTCTCCACCACGGCCTCCAGCATCGACGCGGCGGACAGGAACCCGCTCTTCATGATCAGCCGGTACCCGTGCGCGACGAGCCAGTCCCCCGCCGCGATCGCCACGCCCACGCCATGTTCCCTCCAGGTCGTCGGGCGGCCGTACCGCTCCTCGTCGCCGTCCTGGATGTCGTCGTGGATGAGCGATGCCTTGTGGAAACACTCCACGGCGTCGCACACGGGCTCGATCGCGCCCGTGCCGCCGCAGATCCCGAAGTCCCGGCGGCAAAGGCGCGGCCGCAATCGCTTGCCGCCGCGCCCCAGGAACTCCAATGCGATCTCGGAGATCCGGCTCACTTGCCGAACACTTCGATCTCGATGTAGTTGTTCACGGGCTCGCTCGTGGAGCCGTTCGAGTAGACGCGCACGTAGCGGCCCTTCGTGAGCTTGGCGTCGACCGGGCGGCCGTCGTTGCGCTCGCGGTATTCCTTGTCCGTGCCCTTGCCGAACTTGGCGGAGTTGTCGTGGTCGTTGTTGAAGACCGTCGTCACGCCGTCCACGAAGTTCGCGTCGTTGGAGATCTGCATGATCACGTCCTTGTAGACGCGCTCGTCGCCCTGGTCGTGCCACACGCAGATGGCGCTGATCGTGTGCTCGGCGCCGAGGTCGAGCTGCACCCACTGGAGGCCGCCGGGGAGCTGGAGCATCGCGGTGGCGTCCGGCGTCTTGTCGCCGTCGACGACGTACTCGTTGTCGCCCGTCACGGCCTCCTCGCTCGTCGTCACCTTGGTGTCCTCCGTCGTCAGCTTCTTCGCGTACTCGGGCTCCACCATGATCGGCGCGCGCAGCTTGCCGGGGCCGCGGTCGGGTTCGAGGTTGTCGCTCTTGATCTCCTTCGGCGTGCCGCTCGAATGGGGCGCGGGCAGCTCGAACTTGATGGCGACCTTCTCGGCGAACAGCGCGGAGGCGCAGAGCGCAACCGCGCCGACGAACATGAGCTTCTTCATTTTAGTAGACGTCCTTTCTTGAAAACCGATGCGGAAAAGTTTACCAGATACGGGGGCAGTTGTCCATTCGGTCGCCGCGATGCGGCTTTAAGTGGTTAAGTCGGCCTACGGCCTTTAAGTAATTAAGTGGTTAAGTAGTTAAGTGGTTAAGTCAGCCTGTGGCCTTTAAGTCGCCGCTGCGCGGCTTTAAGTGTCCGCGCGGGCTGTTCCAGCATACGGGAGGGACGCGCTTGTCGCGTCCGGGCCCTGTGCGCGAAGTACCCGCGCCGCCCTCGGCGCGTGGCGCTGTGGGGCGGCCCGTTCGGACAACACTCATGGCATGGCGCAGCGGGAGGGACGCAATTCATTGCGTCCGTACCCCACTACGTCCGTACCCCACTGCATCCGCGCCCCCAACCGGTCGCAACAAGTTGCGACCCTCCCGTTGGAACTCCCCGCGCGCAGGGCCCGGACGCGACAAGCGCGTCCCTCCCGTCTCGTCCACACGCCGTCCTCGGGTGCGGAGCGCAACTTAAAGCCGCGAAGCGGCGACTTAAAGGCCGCAGGCCGACTTAACTACTTAACCACTTAAAGCCGCGAAGCGGCGATTTAACTACTTCAAGCCGCGAAGCGGCGACTTCATCTTCTCAAAGAGGTGCTTTTCCGTGCCGTAGGGGAAGTCGGTGGGACGGTAGTTGCCCACGTGGTCCCAGGTGAGCGAGTAGGCCTTGGGGAAGTGGAGGAAGATCCACGGACAGTCCTCGCGCACGACCTCCTGCGCCTGCCGCCAGAGCGCGGCGCGCGCCGCAGGGTCCGTCGTCGCCATCGCCGCGTCGTAGAGGCGGTCGAACGCGGGGTTGCGGTAGTTGCCGTGGTTCGCACCCGGCGAGACGTTCTTCGAGTGGAAGAGCTGCAGGAAGTTCTCGGCGTCCGGGTAGTCGCCGATCCAGCCGAGCATGAAGAGCGTCACGTCGCCCTTGTTCACCGCGTCGAGGTAGGCGTTCCACGTCATGTAGCGCGGTTCGAGCCGCACGCCGATGCGGTTGTAGAAGCTCTGCATCAGCTCCTCCTCCTCGCGCGCCGTCTGGTTCGCGCGGCCGACGGTGAGGGCGATTTCGAGGCGGCGGCCCGTCTTCGGGTCGAGGCCCCCCGCATAGCCCGCCTCGGCGAGGAGCCGCTTCGCCTTCTCCACGTCGAAGGCGTAGGCGAACGGCGTCTCCAGACGCCCCTCCACACCCGGCGGCACGGGGCCGTCGCACGGTTCGACGCGGTTGTTGAGGAAGCGCTTCCACGCCGGCGCGTCGAACGCGCAGTTGAGCGCCTGGCGCAGCTTCCGGTTCGGACCCAGCAAGGGGTCGTTCATGTTGATCCCCACGTACATCACCGTCATCGTGGGCGCGCCGTGCAGGTGGATGCCGCGCGCCTCCAAGTCGCCCGCGAGCCTGCCGTCGGGACCCACCACCGCGTCCCAGTTGTCGTGCGAGACCTCGCCGAGGAAATCGACCTCGCGGGAGAGGAACATGAGCCACTGCGTCGATACGTCGTCCACCACGAAGTAGTCGATCTCGTCGTAGGGCATCGTCCCGATCTCGCGCCACCCCCGCCACGTCGGGTCTCGGCGGAAGCGCATCCTGTGGTTACGCCACCATTCGGCGAGCCGGTACGGACCCGACCCCACCGCGACGCCGCCGAACTTCACCCCGTAGCGCGCCACCGCCTCGTGCGGCACCACCGCCGCGTACGCCATCGCCATCAGCCACGGGAAGACGTGCAGCGGACGCCTGAGCGTGATCCGCACCGTGCGCGGATCGACGGCCTCGACCCGCGCCACGGCCTCCATCGTCCAGAGTCCGCTCGACGCATTCGCCTTGTCGGCGAGCCGGTTGAGCGAATAGACGACATCCCCGGCGACGACGGGCCGCCCCTCCCCTCCCGGGAAGCACGCATCCGGCTGGAAGCGCGCCCCCTCGCGGATGCGGAACGTGTACACAAGCCCGTTCGTCGACACCTCGGGCAGGTCGCAGAGCCCGCCCTTCAGACGGTACGGACGCGCAAAGTAGTCCACTTCAAGCAGCGGTTCGTACACGAGCGAGATCGCCCGCGACTCGCATACGCTCGCCGCCCGCAGCGGGTCCATCGACGCCACCCGCTCCAGCGGACGCCGGAACACCGTCTCGCCCGCGCACCACCCCGCCAGCGCCACGCACCCGCACCACACCCATCCTCTCGTCTTCTTCATGGCTCAACTCCAATCCACAGGATTCCCGTAACGCAGGCGACGGACGTCGCACGCAGAATTTCGTCCGATTCGGTGTGGCTACGACGCCGCGTTCCGCAGCTACGCCACAACTCGAATCGGACGAATTTGTCACACTTGGCTACCATCAACCGTACACCCTGGCAAAGACCGATTGTGGCGTAGCCCGGTATTCCGGGCGTCGTAGCCACATCGGTCTTTGCCAAATCTGCGTATGCGAAGCATCTGCGTTCC
>CAKULR010000182.1 GCA_934667295.1 uncultured Kiritimatiellota bacterium | reverse complement strand
TCTCGTTCCCCTCGCCCGGTCCCGCGCCCGCTCTTGCCGTCCACGACCACATACCCCCCGCGCACGGTCCCGACCTCGTGCCCGACCCACCGCACGAACGCATCCTTGAACCGGCGCGGGTCGAGGATCCCCTGGACGCGCCGCACCGTGTCGTAGGACGGCAGCTCGTGGGGGAAGTTGGAGCCCGACCTCCTCCTGCAGCCTCCGCTCCATGGATAATGAAGATATAATTATGCTATATACAAATGAATCTTATGTGTCCATTCCTCGACCAGAATGCGGGATTTCGCCTCGGAACGTTCCGACGTGAAGTCTTGTAAGTCTAGGATTATGAGGCGGAAACATGACTGGAACACACGCAGCGCGTTCTTTCATGGGCCTTCTTTCGTGTCGCCTGCAGGGCGTTTTGTGTGTTCCGTGGTGAACGAACTCTTCCTTTTTTGTGTACATGTACCCCACAGCGCCACGCGCCGAGGGCGGCGCGGGGACATTGCGTTCGGGGCAGTGTTTGATTTTAGCATTGAAGATGTGTTATTGGTAACGTTAATTTCTGTATTTTACAGGTACTGGGAGTCTGAATGCTTCTGATTTTGGTCATTGTGGCGCTCACCCCCGAACTCTGAAAACTGTCCCTAGCGGCGGGGGCGGGGATGTGGTAGACTGTGCGACGCATGCCCTGCGGCGTGCCGAGAGTTTCGAGAAGCACGAAAGGAAACGACATGAAGAGACTGACGATGCTGGTGGCCGCGTGCGTGGCCCTGGGGGTCTGCGCCGGGATCCCCCTGCCGGAGCACCCGCGTCCAGACTGGGAGCGGACCGAGTGGCTGAACCTCAACGGGACCTGGCGCTTCGCGTTCGACAAGGCGGACGCCGGCGTGGGCGAGAAATGGTTCGACGCGGACAACGCGAAGTTCGACCGCTTCATCGTGGTGCCGTTTCCGTGGGGGAGCGCGCTTTCAGGCGTGAAGGACGAGGCGGACATCGGCTGGTACCGGCGCGAGGTGAAGGTGCCGGAGGCCTGGAAGGGGAAGCGTGTCTTCCTCGTCGTCGGCGCGAGCGACCACGACACGACGGGGTGGTTCGACGGCACCCGCCTCGGCGAGCACGTGGGCGGCTACACGCCGTTCGAGTTCGAGCTGACGGACCTCGTGAAGTGGGGCGAGTCGCAGCGGATCACGCTGCGCGCGTGGGACGAGCCCGCCGCGCAGGCGAGCACGAGCTGGCGGCTCTACGGCAAGCAGGGGTACGGCAACGCGCGCGGCGTGTGGCAGACGGTCTACCTGGAGGCGCGCGGCAACGAGTTCCTGGAGACGGTCCACTTCACGCCGGACATCGAAAGCCAGTCCGTCACGGCGGACATCCGCCTGGGGGCGCCGGCGAAGGAACCGCTCGCGTTCGAGGTCCGCTTCCGCGAGGAGGACCGCGCCAAGCCCGCGACCGTCGCCTTCGCGCCGGGGCAGATGCGCGCACAGGCGAAGATCGCGCTGCGCGACGTGAAGCTCTGGGACCTGGAGAACCCCTACCTCTACGAGGTCGTCTGCGCGCTGAAGCCGGGCGGACGCGCGGCCGGCGTGGCGGAGGTGGATGAGGTGCGCACCTACTTCGGCATGCGCAAGGTGTCGGTCGGCAAGCTGCCGGGGACCGACCACCCCTACGTGACGCTGAACGGCAAGCCCCTCTACCTGCAGCTCACGCTGGACCAGAGCTACCATCCGGGCGGGTTCTACACGTTCCCCTCCGACGCGTTCATGAAGAACGAGATCCTGCTCTCGAAGAAGCTCGCGCTCTCCGGCAACCGCATCCACATCAAGGTGGAGGTGCCGCGCAAGCTCTACTGGGCGGACAAGCTCGGCCTCCTGATCATGGCCGACGTGCCGTGCGCCTGGGGCCCCGCCTCCGAGGCGATGTTCCGCGAGCACTGGTTCTGCTTCGAGGACATGGTCAAGCGCGACTTCAACCACCCCTCCATCTTCTCCTGGGTGCTGTTCAACGAGACGTGGGGCCTCTTCGTCGACGGGCAGAACTGGGGCAAGGACCGCGCGAAGCGCTACGCCCCGTGGGTGCAGCGCGCCGTGGCGGACGCCTACGCGAAGGCGAAGGCGCTCGACCCCACCCGCCTCGTGGAGGACAACTCGCCCTGCAACCGCGACCACGTGGTGACCGACCTCAACACCTGGCACGCCTACGAGCCCGGCTACCGCTGGGAGGGGGCCGTCGCCGCCTGGTGCCGCGACACGTTCCCCGGCTCGAAGGCGAACTACATCGGCGGTTTCGTGCAGGGCAACGCGCCGATGCTGAACAGCGAGTGCGGCAACGTGTGGGGCTACAAGGGCTCCACGGGCGACTGCGACTGGTCGTGGGACTACCACCTGATGATCAACGCCTTCCGCCGCCGCCTGCAGTGCGGGGGCTGGCTCTACACCGAGCACCACGACGTGATCAACGAGTGGAACGGCTACGTGCGCTTCGACCGCACGCCCAAGTACACGGGCATCGAGGAGCTCTTCCCCGGCAGCTCGCTCACGGACTGGCATGCGGACGCCTACCTGCCGCTCGACACCGAGCTCTGCCGCGCGTTCAAGGCGGGCGAGACCTGGACGATGCCGGTGGACGTGTCGCTCACGACGGACCGCTACGCCGACCGCCGCCTCGCCGTCGCCTACCGGGTGCGCGCCTGGGACGCGGCCGGGAAGCCCGTGGAAGGGGAGTGGCAGGACGCGGGCGCCTTCACGGCCGCCTCGTGGCAGAATGGCCGCCTCTTCGACGTACCCGTCGCGCTGCCCCGCACGACCGCGTGCGGCACGGTCTGCTTCGTCCTCAAGGACGGCGCGGAGATCGTCGCGCGCAACTTCGCCTGCTTCGTCACGCGCGGCGAGGCGGCGGCGAACGTCGTCTCCGTCCCGCCCGCCGCTTTCACCCAGGCCACGTGGAGCCAGAAGCAGTGGAACGTGCTGGACGGCCTCAAGGCCAACGGCGCGGGGAAGGGCTTCTTCGAGTACACGTTCACGGGCGTACCCGCCGGGAAGGCCGCCACCTTCCGCGCCGAACTCTCCGCCAAGCGCCTCAACGCGAAGGACACGAAGGACCTCGACAAGGGCGTGCGCGACCTCGACTGCATGCTGGGCGGCGGGTTCGCCAACCGCGCGAAGAACCCGAACGCCTACCCGATGACGAGCGACGAGAAGTGGCCGAGCGTGGTGAAGGTGTACGCGAACGGCGTCCTCGTCAAGACCCAGAAGCTGGAGGACGATCCGGCGGACCACCGCGGGATCCTCTCCTGGTTCGCGCAGCCGCGCGACCGGACGCTCCACGAGGCCGGCAGCTACGGCTGGCTCGTGGAGGCGCCGATCCCCGCCGACGTGCTCGCGAAGGGGACGGACGGCAAGGTGACGATCCGGCTGGAGACGGAGAAGGGCGGCCTCGCCGTGTACGGCGCGAACTTCGGCCGCTACCCGCTCGATCCGTCGCTCGCGTATGAGTAGGCCGCTTCCGGTCGAGGTGCTGTTCGAGGACGACGCGATCCTCGTCGTCGACAAGCCGGCGGGGATGATGGTCCATCCCGCGCCGGGGCATCCGGACGGCACGCTCGTCGATGCGCTGCTGCCGCGTTGTCCCGCGCTCGCGGGCGTGGGGAGCGCGGAGCGTCCGGGCATCGTCCACCGCCTCGACCGCGAGACGAGCGGCGTGATGG
>CAKULR010000181.1 GCA_934667295.1 uncultured Kiritimatiellota bacterium | reverse complement strand
CGAGGCCGCAGCCCGTCTTCGCGGCGAGGGCGAGCATCTGGGGGACGGGCTCGGGGTAGACGCAGTTGATGATCGCCGCGCCGAGGTCCAGGGCGCGCTCGGCGGTCTCGGGGTGGTAGGTGTCCACCGACAGCGGCGTCTGGGGCAGTTCGCGGGCGAGGATGCGCATGACGGGTTCGAGGCGGTTCCACTCGACCTGCCAGTTGAGGGGGCGGGCGTCGGGGCGCGTCGACTCGCCGCCGAGGTCCACGATGTCCGCGCCCTCGGCCACGCAGTTGCGCGCGCGCGCGACGGCTTCGCCGGGCTTGTAGTAGAGCCCGCCGTCCGAAAAGGAGTCGGGCGTGACGTTGACGATGCCCATCACCCGCGTGCGGGCGAGGTCGAGTTCATGCGTGCGGCATTTCCAGATCATGGTGCGTGCGGCCTTTCCTCTTCCGGTTTCGGGGGCGTCTCCGGGGTGGGCGGGGCGGGGGGCGTGTCCTCGGGGTGGTCCTTTTGGATGCCGACGAGGGCCTCGACGTCGCGGCCGTCCATCGTCTCCTTTTCCAGGAGGGTCGTCGCGAGCCGTTCGAGCTTGTCGCGGTTCGCCGTCAGGAGCTCGGTCGCCTTCGCGTAGGCGGCGTCGACGAGGCGCTTGACCTCCTCGTCGATGGCCTCGGCCGTCTTCTGCGAGTAGGGGGGCGGGGCCTCCTCCACCGCGAACGCATTGGGCTCGACGAAGTTCTGGAAGCCGAAGCGCGCGCTCATGCCGTAGCGGCAGACCATCGCGCGGGCGATCTGCGTCGTGTAGGCGATGTCGCTCATGGCGCCGGTGGAGATGTCCTGCGTGTGCATCTCCTCGGCGATGCGGCCGCCGGCGAGCACGGCGAGCTCGTCGAGGAAGTAGCCCTTCGTGCGGTTGAGCACGTCCTTCTCGGGGAGGGTCATCGTGACGCCGAGCGCGCGGCCGCGCGGGATGATCGTGACCTTGTGGAGGGGGTCGGCGTTCGGCAGCAGCAGCTGGAGGAGGGCGTGGCCGGACTCGTGCCAGGCCGTCGTCTCGTACTCCTTGCGCGTGAAGCCGGCGCTGCGGCGCTCGCTGCCCCAGAAGACCTTGTCGCGGGCCTCTTCGAGGATGGCCTGGGGAATCGCGTCCAGGTTGCGGCGGGCGGCGAGCAGGGCGGCCTCGTTGATGATGTTCGCGAGGTCGGCGCCGGAATGGCCGGAGGTGCCGCGCGCGAGGCGGGTGAGGTCGGCGTCGGGGGCGAGCTTCACCTTGGCGGCGTGGATCTTCAGGATGTCCTCGCGGCCCTTGAGCGTGGGGAGGTCCACGTGGACCTGGCGGTCGAAGCGGCCGGGGCGCAGGAGGGCGGGGTCGAGGATGTCGGGGCGGTTCGTGGCGGCGATCACGATCACGCCGTCGTTCGAGCCGAAGCCGTCCATCTCCACGAGCATCGCGTTGAGCGTCTGGTCCGCGCAGCGCTGGGCGGGCATGCCGCCCGCGTTGCGCTTCTGCCCGACGGAGTCGATCTCGTCGATGAAGATGATGCAGGGGGCGTTCTTCTTGCCCTGTTCGAAGAGGTCGCGCACCCGGCTCGCGCCCACGCCCACGAACATCTCCTCGAAGTCGGAGCCGCTGATCGAGTAGAAGGGCACCTTCGCCTCGCCGGCGATGGCCTTGGCGAGGAGGGTCTTGCCCGTGCCGGGCGGCCCCACGAGGAGGATGCCGCGCGGGATGCGCGCGCCGAGCCGCGTGAACTTCTTCGGGTCCTTCAGGAACTCCACGACCTCCGCCACGTCCTCCTTGGCCTCGTCGACGCCGGCGACGTCCTTGAACGTCACCTTGCCGGCGCCCTTGTTCTCGTCCTGCAGCCGCGCGCGCGACTTGCCGAAGGAGAACAGGCCGCCCGCGCCGCCGCCCATCATCTTGCGGTAGATGAGGAACCACATGAGCGCGGCGAAGACGCCGAAGATGAGGAGCTGCTGGAGGAAGGGGCCGAACAGGGACTCCTCCTCCTTCACGGGGCAGCGCACGTTCTTCGCGGCGAGGAAGTCCATCAGCGACTCGTTCTCGCCCGGGACGAGCGTGACGCGGAACGCCGTGCGGGGGGCGTCGAGGAACCGGCCGCGCAGGTAGGTGCGCGCGCCGTCCACCACGCGCACGCGCTCCACGCTCTCGATCTCGCTCCGCTCCACCTTCTGGCGGAACTCCGTCAGGGAGAGTTCCCGGGGCGGGGGCTGGTTGAGGGAATTGAAGTAGCGGGAACCCAGGAATACGGCCAGGATGACGGCGAGGACGATCCAGCCGCCACGGGTCCCCTGCGGACCGGACGCCCGCGGGATCGGGCGCGGCCGCCGCGCGGCCCGCGCCTGTTCTTTCGGTTCTTTAGACATAGGGCACGTATAGCATGAATTTGGCCTTTGGTCCATGCGCCATTTGCGCGCGGGCGCGGGTTTTGATAGACTATTCCCCCAAACGGCGGGGACCCCTGCGTTGCCGCCCCAGGAGATTTTCAGGCACCGTGTACCTCAAGCAGCTGGACATCATCGGTTTCAAGTCCTTCGCGGACAAGACCCGCCTCACCTTCGAGCCGGGCATGATCGCCATCGTCGGCCCGAACGGCTGCGGCAAGTCGAACGTCTCCGACGCCATCCGCTGGGTGCTCGGCGAACAGCGCCCCACCGCCATCCGCTGCTCGAAGCTCGTCGACGTCGTCTTCAACGGCACCGACACGCGCAAGCCCCTCGGCCTCGCCGAGGTCTCGATCACCTTCGCCGACTGCGAGAAGGAGCTCGGCACCGAGTACCACGAGGTCACCGTCACCCGCCGCGTCTACCGCGACGGCTCCGGCGAATACTTCATCAACAAGACCCGCAGCGGCCTGAAGGACATCAAGCGCCTCTTCATGGGCACGGGCATCGGCACGACCTCCTACTCCGTCATGGCGCAGGGCCAGATCGACCAGATCCTCTCCTCGAAGCCCGAGGACCGCCGCGCCGTCTTCGAGGAGGCCGCCGGCATCACGAAGTTCAAGGCCGACCGCAAGGAGGCCCTGCGCAAGATCGAGCAGACCGAGCAGAACCTGCTCCGCGAGGCGGACGTCCTCCGCGAGATGAAGCGCCAGATCGGCTCGCTCCAGCGCCAGGTCGGCAAGGCCGAGAAGTACAAGGAGCTGCGCGACGAGCTGCGCGGGCTCGACATCTACGTCAGCAAGGGAAAGATCCAGGCGTTCAACCTCGCGCTGGAGATGAACGCGCAGCACCAGCGCGAGACCGAGCAGACGATCCAGGAGGCGACGGTCGCCGTCAACGCGGCCGAGAGCGCGAGCCAGCAGATCCACGCCGACATG
This sequence comes from uncultured Kiritimatiellota bacterium, assembly GCA_934667295.1. GTDB lineage: Bacteria > Verrucomicrobiota > Kiritimatiellia > RFP12 > UBA1067 > RUG572. Next base: position 373 of record CAKULR010000181.1, on the reverse strand, counting down.
CACCAGCTCGAAGAGCGCCTGGCCGTCCTCCAGGCCCGGCAGGCCCAGGCCGAGAACGCCTATTCCCGCGCCCGCGAGGTGATCGGCGTCAACGAGCAGCGCATCGCCGAGTACAAGGCGTGGAGCGACCGCGACGGACGCGAGATCAGCTCCACGCGCCAGCAGCTCGACGAGATCGGCATGCAGACCGAAAGCCTCGAACAGAAGGCGGCGCTGCTGGAGGAGGGGCTGGAGACGGCCCGCGCCGACCTGGAGGAGGCCGAGACGACGTTCCGCGAGGCATCGGCGAAGATCGACGCCCTGCGCCAGGAACTGCAGGAGGGCCGTTCCGAGAGCGTCCTGTGCGACCGCCGCGCGAACGAGACGCGCGACG
>CAKULR010000180.1 GCA_934667295.1 uncultured Kiritimatiellota bacterium | reverse complement strand
GACGTAGGCGAGGGCCGCGGGCGCGATGCGCTCCTTGGCGGAGGCGTTCACCGCCCGGCGCTCGACGTAGGAGCTGGAGGCGACGCCGCGCGGCGCGGCCGCCGCGTTGTCCACGAAGGCGACGCCGCCCCGCACGCGCTGGAACACCTCGCGCTGGACAAGCTCTGCCACGTCGCGGTGGATCGTCGCCGACGAGACGTGGAACGCCTCCATCAGCTCCGCCAGCGAGCAGTAGCGCCGCGTCTTCACGTAATCGACGAGCTTGAACGACCGAATGCTTTTCATGACGCCGGCCATGATACCACAGCCATGGGGTGACGACAAGGCTGCCCCACGGCGCCACGCGCCGAGGGCGGCGCGGGTACCTTGCCGTCGTGGCCGCCCAGCGCCCGCTTGATTCGACGGCTCGGCGCGCGAAGTACCCGCGCCGCCCTCGGCGCGTGGCGTCCGAACGGGGTACCCCGGACGCAATGAATTGTGTCCCTTTCCCCGCCACCCCCCGTTGAGAACTTCTCAAAACGTCTCACATTTTCATCACGTTTTCTCGTCCCGGATGGTTGCGCGCCTCGTCGAATCGGGGTAGAATATGCGTGTTTTCTTTCATCCAAACAAGGGACGAAACATGACAGTCAAACCCGACAGCTACATGTACGAGATGATTCGCACGGAGCTCACGGACGCCGTGGGCGACGCGAACGTCGACGTCAAGTTCGCCGACAAGTTCGGCCATTCGATCGACTACTACTGGATTCCCGAGATGTGGCACGATCGCGGCAAGAAGTGCCCGCAGCCCGACTTCGTCGTCCACCCCGGCTCCACGGCCGAGGTCGCGAAGGTCATGAAGATCGCGAACCAGTACAGGATCCCCGTCGTGCCGTGGGGCGGCGGCTCGGGTTCGCAGGGCGGCGCGCTCCCGATCTACAACGGCATCGTCCTCGACATGAAGCGCATGAACAAGGTGATCAAGGTCGACAGGACCGCGCTCACCGTGACCGCGCAGACGGGCATCATCACGAAGCATCTCGAATGGGCGTGCAACAAGGAGGGGCTCTCGACGATGCACCTCCCCGCGTCCATCTCCTGCTCCACGATCGGCGGCTTCCTCGCCCACCGCGGTACGGGCGTCCTCTCGACGAAGTACGGCAAGATCGAGGACATGGTGATGTCGCTCGAAGTCGTCACCCCCACGGGCGAGATCATCCGCACGCTCCCCGTCCCGCGCCATGCGTCGGGCCCGGACCTCACGATGCTCTTCCTCGGCAGCGAGGGCACGCTCGGCGTCATCACCGAGGTCACGCTCAAGATCCACCCGCAGCCCGAGAGCCGCCAGTTCCGCGCGTACATCTTCAAGGACTTCCACACGGCGATGCAGGCCGGCCAGACGCTCATGCGCAGCCGCCTCGGACCCTGCGCGATGCGCCTCTACGACGAAACCGAGACGAAGACGCACGTCTCGAAGGTGTTCGGCATCAACCTCGACCACGGCGCCTACCTCGTCTTCGGCTTCGACGGCCGCAAGGACATCGTGGACCTGCAGATGAAGCACGCCCGCGAGATCATGGAGGGCGAGTTCAAGGGCCAGGACCTCGGCGCGAAGGGCGGCGAGTGGTGGTGGGAGAACAAGTACAAGTTCTTCTACCCCGGCTACATGTTCCACGTCCCCCAGGCGTTCGGTACGCTCGACACGGTGGCGGACTTCGCGCACATCGAGAACGTCTACTGGGCGATGAAGAAGGTCGTCAATACGGAGTTCCCGGACGCGCGCTTCATCGGCCACTTCTCGCACTGGTACGACTGGGGCTGCATGCTCTACGCCCGCTTCATCTTTCCGGGCGACAAGGTCCCGCCGAACGAGCGCGAGGCGGCGGCCCTCTACAACGCGGTGTGGGACAAGGCGATCCGCGCGGCGATCCGCGAGGGCGGCGTGATCAACGAGCACCACGGCGTCGGCCTGAAGCTCGGCCGCTACGTGAAGGACCTCTACGGTTCCGCCATGCCGGTCCTCGAAGGCATCAAGGCCAAGCTCGACCCGAACGGCATCATGAACCCCGGCAAGATGGGCTTCGCCGGCTGCTGAACGATTAAGTAGTTAAGTGGTTAAGTAGTTAAGTTTGTACGGTGCCGTAATGACCGATACGGGGAGAAGACTTCGGGAGAAGAGTTTCACGCTTGCCACCTGCATCGTGAAGCTTGCGAAGTCCCTGGAGGACGAAAAGAGGGATTGGACGCTGTCAAGGCAGATTCTGAGAAGTGGTACGAGTATCGGTGCCAACATCCGCGAGTCGCGTTTTGCCCAGTCGCCATCCGATTTCATCTCCAAGCTCAGTATCGCGCTCAAGGAGGCGGAAGAGACACAGTATTGGCTGGAACTTCTTTTGGAGACGGACTATTTGGCGAAGGACCAATATGCCTTTTTGAACGAACAGGTCGATTGGTTGATTGGAACCTTGGTCAATGTGGTGAAGTCGTCCAAGCGAAATCTACGGCGCGAGACTGGAAACTGACCCCCACTAGAACTTAACTATTTAACTACTTAATGCGAAGCACTTAATTGCTCATGCGAAGCACTTAATTCTCCAAGAAAGGACATTGATATGCATATCGACGCTTTTGAAGAAGCCATCATGAACTGCCGGTTCTGCTTCATGTGCCGGCACCTCTCCGCCATCGGGAACGTGCGCTGCACGGAAGTGGACACGCCCCGCGTCCGCGCGGCGATGCTCTACGGCCTCCGGACGGGCACGAACTCGTTCGACGACGAGGACTTCGTGGACGCGCTCTACCGCTGCGAGCTTTCCGCCTGCTGCCGCCGCAACTGCGTGAACGGCTACGACGAGAACGGCCTCGTCCTCGCGGCGCGCGCCGACGTCGTGGAGGCCGGCAAGGCCCCCGCCGCCGTGCAGAAGCTCGCGAAGAAGTACGCCGCCTCCGCCGAGTGGAAGGCCGAGGGCAAGGGCGACGTCGCCTGGTTCCTCGACGAGACGACCGCTGCGGACAAGAACGTGGTCGCCGCCGCGAAGAAGCTCTTCGCCGCCGCGAAGGTGAAGCCCGTCGTCATCACGGGCGGTTCCATCGGCAAGGCGCTGAAGGTGCTCGGTTACCTCGACGACGCGAAGGTGAACGCCGAGGGCTTCGCCGAGTTCGTCAACGGGCTCGGCGTGAAGACGCTCGTCGTCTCCAACCCCGCCGCCTACGACGCGCTCACGAAGGACTACCCGGAGATGGGCGTCAAGCTCCAGCCCAAGGTCCTCTGCTTCAGCGGCTTCCTCAACCAGGCGAAGGTCGCGTTCAAGAAGGCCGCCGGCGAGGTCTACTACCTGGCGGACGACTTCATGCGCAACTACGACCACTGCGAGTGCCCCGAGAAGCTGCTGAAGGCGCTCAAGGCCGACACCAGGCCCTTCGGCACGAACGACGAGGAGTCGTACTGCTGCGGCGAGGGCGCGGTCGTCCTCGACAAGCTCGACGCCGATCTCGTCAAGGCGCTCGCCGAATACGTCGCCGCGCGCGCGGACCATCCGAAGACGGACCGCATCGTCGTCCTCTCCGCCTACACGAAGAAGGTGCTGGCGAAGTACGGCAAGCTGCACGTCGAGACGATGGAGGAGCTCGCGGCGTCCTGCCTGTAAGCGCATGCGGACGCGACAAGCGCGTCCCACCCGAAACGGCGAATGCGGACGCGACAAGCGTGTCCCTCCCGTATCAGCGCTTTCGGGAGG
>CAKULR010000179.1 GCA_934667295.1 uncultured Kiritimatiellota bacterium | reverse complement strand
GAAGCGCGCCCGCGCCTCGCGTCCGTACATCGTCTCGCAGCCGGCGAGGCGCGAGACGATGGCGTCGCCCGTCGCGTCGCAGAAGAGCCGCGCCCGCACGCGCGTCACCGCGCCCGAGCGCGTGTCGCGGGCAAGGACGGCGGCGATGCGGTTCGTCTGCACGGGGTCCATCTCCACGGCGAACACGTGCTGGCGGTAGCGGCGCGCGGGGGCGACGCCCGCCACGCCGCGCCAGAGCGTGGGGATGAGGAAGGCCGTGTTCTTGCGGTCGTCTTCGTAGAAGCGCTTGTCGAGCGGATGCCCCCCGCCGAAGAGCGGCTGGATCTCGGCGACGACCTCGCCCAGCTTCGGGTAGAGTCCGGCGTGGATGCGTCCCCCCAGGCCCACGCGCACCTCGCTCGAATTGCAGCCGCCCAGCACCTCGCGGTCCTGCAGCAGGAGGGTCGGCACGCCCTCGCGCGCGGCGGCGAGCGCCGTGCAGCACCCCGCGAAGCCGCCGCCCACGACGACAAGCCCCCATTCCTTCGGATCGTCGCGGACCGCGCCGACGGGCGTGCGCGCGGGCGGCTGCTCCCCGGCGGAGGCGAGGAAGAGGGCGTCGCAGCGCCCGTTGAACCCCGTGCGGTCGTGGAGGGCGACGTGGCAGGTCCCCGCCTTGAGCGCGGCCTCCCCGGCCCGCTGCCAGTGCCAGTCCGCCCCTTCCGTCCCCAGTTCCGCGCTCGTCCACGCGGGGGTCTCCGTCCCGCGCAGGACGACCTGGAAGCGCCCGGCGGCCCCACCCGTCCAAGGCGCGTTCCAGTTGCGCGTCCGCGCCCAGACGACGTAGGTGCCGTCTTCGGGAATGCGCACCGTCGTTTCGGCGTCCGCAACCGGCACGCCGTACCCGTGGGCCATCAGATAGCTCGACCCTTCCTGGCGGATGGACTGCGTTTCGACCGTCCACCCGCCGAACGTCGTGAAGCTTTCCGTCTCCACGTGGACGCTCGCCGCCTGTCCGCACAATCCCGCCAGCAGGGCGAGCCCCGCACCAATCGCCACTCGTTTCATGTCGTTCATCTTCATCTCTGTTGCATTCCAATCCTGTTGAAATCAGCGTTTCCGCCGTGCCGGGACGAGGGGCCGCGTGCTCTCGCGCACGACGAGCGGCGCGTCCAGGAAGGATTCGCGCACGGGCGCGTCGGGATGGGCCATGCGGAAAAGCAGCGTCTCGAAGGCGAGGGCGGCCAGCTCCGCGCAGGGCTGGTGCATGGTCGTGAGGCGCGGCGTCGCGAGGGCGGCGTAGTTCACGTCGTCGAACCCCGCCACCGCCACGTCGTCCGGCACGCGCAGACCGAGCGCCGCGAGGGATTTCATGAGCAGCACGGCCTGGCGGTCGTTGTAGCAGGCGAGGGCGTTCGGACGGTATCGGCGCAGGAACCGCCGGATCGCGGCCACGTCGTCGGGTTCGGCGAGCAGCGCCCGCCCCGCAAGGGCCAGCCCCTCGCAGGCGGTCCGCACGCCGAGATAGCGCTCCTGGACGCAGGGCGCACGGTCCTCCTGCATGAGGTAGGCGATGCGTTTCGCCCCCGTGGCGCGCAGATGGGCGCCGAGACGCCGTCCGGCGTCGAAGTGGTTGACGGCGACAAGGTCGTAGCCGCTCCGCTCCGGCGCGTTGACGATGTCGCTGTCCAGGAGGACGAGCGGTACGCCCGCCGCGTCGAAGAGGGAGGTGATCTCGCGATTGACGTCCACCGCCTCCCGCACGAGCTCGACCGGCTGGAAGATGACGCCGTCCACGCCGCCCCAGGCGAACTCGCGCGCCTGGCGGATGACCTGTTCGACCCGCGCGCGGTCGTCAGTCCCGCCCACGTCGGCGAAGAGGAGCGTGTAGTCGTGCGTCTGGCACAGGTGGGAGATGGCGCGCGCGATGGGCGAGAAGATCTCGCAGTACCCGGACCCATGCACGATCAGTCCCAGCTTGCGCGACGCCCCGCGCTTCGTGACGAACGTGCCACGCCCCTGCTGGCGGGAGACGAACCCCGCCCGCTCCAGCTCCGCGAGGGCGTGCTGCACGGTGTTGCGGGAAAGTCCGGAACGGCGGATCAGCGCCCGCTCGCTCGGGAACGGCGCGTTGATGCCGTACTTCCCGCCGAGGATGTCGCGCTTCAGCGTCTCGACGAGCGTCCGGTATTTGGGATCGGTCATGCCCACAGGGTCTCCTTGATGGGTCCATGATAGCATATCTCCCCCACGTCATGAAACGAAACCGCACTGCACCCATCCACTTTCTCCCCCCACGGGAACGCCAACGGGCGCGCGGGCCGCCGAGGACGTCGGCCCCTACCATACAACATCCTCGGCCCCCCGCGTCCATCATGTCCCGTTGACGGGGCGCAAGCCCCGTCACTTCCCCGCGCGCGGCGCGAGGAAGGCCGTTGCCGCCGCAACCGCGCGGTCGGTGAGCGCCGTGAGGCACCAGCCCTGCATGAAGTTGAAGGTGTTCTCCGTACAGCCGGAAAGGCCGACGAAGAAGAGGGGCGACCAGACGCAGTGCTCGTACTTCTGCGCGTCGTCCTGCGTGAAGAGGACGCGCCCCGTCTTCGCGTCGTAGACGCGCAACTTCGCGGTCCAGGTCTGGGTGGCGTACTCGGCGGAGAAGACCGAGAGGAGCATCCAGGCCCATTCGACGGCGCGCTCGTCGTCCCGCACGAACGGACCGCCGAACGTCACCTCCACCGTGTAGTCGGGCTGCGGCGTGCGCACGAGGTAGCCCGCATCCTCCAGCAGCGTCTGCGCGCGCTGGAGGAAGGCCCCGCTCGCGCGGGTCTGCGGCACGAGCGTTTCGGAGGTCACCGTCTCGTAGTGCCCGCCGCCCCAGACGCGGCCGCCGTGCCGGCCGACGTAGGGGCCGTGGTCGACGTAGACCGTCTGCGTGCCAAAGACGGGGATGTAGTCCGTAACCGTCGCCGCGAAGCCCGCCACGGACACCTTGACGTCGCGGCCCTCCGGCGCGCGCGCCATCCGGACCTGCGGCATGTCGGTCCGCTTCAGCGTGAAGCACCCCGCCAGCAGAAGGACGGGGAGGAAGGCAAGCGTGCGTCTCATTTCTCGAACCTCATTTCCTTCATCTTCTTCTTGAGCCCCATGCCGAGGACGACCCGCCCGACCTCGATGTAGACGTCGGCCAGGGCCTGCACGTAGGCGCGGTCCTTCCAGCCCGTCAGCCGCACGGCCTCCTCCGCGAGCGCGACCGCGCGCGCCTCGTCGTGGGCCTTGTTCGACTTCAGCGCCAGCAGCTTCGCGGCGCGCATCTTGAGCGCCGGGTCGGAGGGATGGCGCTTCATGAGGACATCCAGCTGGCGGCACGCCATGTCCTCCCGGTGGCTCGCCGCGCAGCACTCGACGAGCTCCAGGCGGTGCTCGTCCGTGCGCGGATCCAGCGTCACGGCCTTCGCGAACACGCTCGCGGCCATGTCGAAGTGTCCGCTTTTCTTGAGGCAGACGCCGAAGTTGTGGACGGCCGCGACATCCTGCGGACGGATCAGCAGACGGTTCTCGTAGCAGCGGATCGCCGCGTTGACGTTGCCAATCCGCAGGAAGCGCCGCCCTTCGAGGTCCAGCGAGTCGGCCAGTCCCCGCAGGAGCGGATCGCGCGGATTGAGCGCCGCCGCCGCCGCCCAGTGTTCGACCGCGTTCGTCTCGGCGCCCCGGTCGGCGGCGTCGAAGCCCATCAGCACCTCCCGCCGCGCGACCTGCGCCTTCATGACGCCGTTCGTGAGCGCCGCGTAGATCCCCCGGTCAACGGTACCGCGCACGAACCACGCCGGGACCGGC
>CAKULR010000178.1 GCA_934667295.1 uncultured Kiritimatiellota bacterium | reverse complement strand
CTAACCGTTAATGTCCCGGGAAGCCGATCACGCCGTCCACGGGGTACTTCGCGAGCTTCGCGCGGCCGCCAAGGTCCACGAGCTCGATGAGAAAAACCATCTTCACGACCGTTCCGCCCAGCCGCTCCACGAGCTTCGCGGCGGCCTCGGCCGTGCCGCCCGTCGCGAGCAGGTCGTCGATCACGACGACCCGCTGTCCGGGCCGGATGTCGTCGCGGTGGACTTCGAGGCGCGTCGTGCCGTATTCGAGCACGCAGTCCTCGGCACTCGTCGCGCGCGGCAGCTTGCCGGGCTTGCGGACGGGCACGAACCCCTTCCCCAAGCGGCACGCCACGGGCGCGCCAAAGAGGAAGCCGCGCGACTCCATGCTCACGACGAGGTCGAAGTCGACGCCCTCCAGGCAACGGCAGAACGCATCCACCGCGAGGCGGAAGCCCTCGCCGGAGGCGAGGACGCCCGTCACGTCGCGGAACAGGATTCCGGCCTTCGGGAAGTCCGGAATCGAGAACACATACTCCTCAAGGGTCTTCACGGGACGCATCCGTTCGTTCACCGGTCGGCCCTCGGCGCGCCGAAGCGCTCGGGGTCCTTCATGTTCGGCTCCGTCTCCGCGAAGGCGTAGTCCTTGCCCGGCAGCGCCGCGTTGAGGAAGATGCCGATCAGCGCGCCCACCGCGAGGCCCGAAAGGGAAATCTTCGCCGTGCCGAGGTCGAACGCGATCGCGCCCGCCTTCGAGAAGCTGATGCCGAGCGTGCAGACGATCGAGACGGCGCAGATAAGCATGTTGCGCGGCTTCGAGAAGTCCACCTGGTGCTCCACGAGGTTGCGCACGCCCACGGCGGAGATCATGCCGTAGAGGATGAACGAGACGCCGCCCACGGTCGCCGCCGGCAGCGTCGTGATCACCGCCGCGAACTTCGGGCAGAACGCGAGCAGGATTGCGAGGAACGCCGCGATGCGGATCACGCGCGGGTCGTACACCTTCGAGAGCGAGAGCACGCCCGTGTTCTCGCCGTAGGTCGTGTTCGCCGGCGCGCCGAAGAGCGCCGCGAGGAGGGTCGCGAGGCCGTCGCCCGCGAGCGTGCGGTGGAGGCCCGGGTTCGCGAAGAAGTTGCGCTCCACCGTGGAGGAGATCGCCGAGACGTCGCCCACGTGCTCCATCATCGTGGCGGCCGAGAGCGGGGCCACGATCAGGACGGCGGAGAGGATGCGCCCCGCGTTGTCCCCCGCGTGCGCGAGGACGGGGAACACCGTCTCGTGCCACTGGAACGGCAGGCCGATCCACGGCGCCGCGCCGATCTTCGAGAAGTCCACGGCGGCGGACGCCACGCCGCACCAGTTCCCCAGCACGACCGCCGTCAGGTAGGAGGCGGCCACGCCGATGAGGATCGGGATGATCTTCACCATGCCCTTGCCGAACACGGACGCCACGATCACCGCCACGATGCCCGCGAGCGCCACCGGCCAGCACGTGGACGCGCTGTTCACCGCGACGGGCGAGAGGACGAGTCCGATGCCGATGATGATCGGCCCCGTCACGACCGGCGGGAAGAACCGCATCACCGTCTTCACGCCGAACGCCTTCACGAGGCCCGCCACGACCACGTAGATGAACGCGGCCACGCACACGCCCACCGAGGCGTAGGCCAGGAGCGTCGTCTTGTCAAGCCCCTCCCAGCCCGGCTTGCCCGCCATCCCCGTCAGCGCGAAGTAGCCCGCGAGGAACGCGAAGCTCGAACCGAGGAACGCCGGCACCATCCGCTTCGTGAGGAGGTGGAAGAGGAGCGTGCCGAGGCCGGCGAAGAGAAGCGTGGACGAGACGCTGAGCCCCGTCAGGAGCGGCACGAGCACCGTCGCGCCGAACATGGCGAACAGGTGCTGCACGCCGAGAAGCCCCATCTTCGGGAGCCCCAGCACGCGGGCGTCGTAGATGGTGTCCGAAGGCGCCCCCGCGTTCGTTGATTCCGTTCCACGCGCCTGCGGCGCCCCGTCATTTTCCCGTGCCATCGCTTCTTCTCCTTTTTTTCAAAGATCTCCGTGCCGTTCCAGTTCCCTCGTGCGCCTCACATGAGCGCGTACTTCGCGACGAAGACGGCGGTGAGGACGTACATGATCCAGTGGATCTTCTCCGTCTTGCCCGCGATGAGGTTGATGAGCGTGTACGAAATGACGCCCGCCATGATGCCGTCCGAGATCGAATACGCGAACGGCATGATCGCGACGGTCAGGAACGCGGGAATCGCCTCGCCCGCGTCGTCGAAGTCGATCTCGACGACAGAGGAGAGCATCAGGTAGCCGACGATGATGAGCGCGGGGGCCGTCGCGAAGGCCGGCACCGCGAGGAAGATCGGGGCGAAGACGATCGCCGCGAGGAAGAGGACGGCCGTCGTGACGCCCGTGAGGCCCGTCTTGCCGCCCACCATCACGCCCGAGGCGGACTCGACGTAGGTCGTCGTGGTGGAGGTGCCGAAGACGGCGCCGACCGAGGTCGCGATCGCGTCCGCGCAGAGCGCGCCCGAGATGCGCGGCAGCTTACCGTCCTTCGTGAGGAAGCCGCCCTTCATCGAGACGCCGATCAGCGTGCCGAGCGTGTCGAAGAGGTCCACGAAGAAGAACGCGAACATCACGACGAAGAAGTCGAGGCCCTTGACGAGCGCCCAGCCCGTGTTCGGATCGCCCTTGTGCGTCCAGCCCGCCGGATCGAAGACGGCGCAGAAGGTCTGCTTGAACTGCGCGAACGAGTCGGCGATGCCCGCGAACGAGAGGACCGGATAGAGCGAGAAGTAGCCCTTCTCCGCGTCCGGCACGTACACGCCCAGCGCCTGGCAGAACATGCCGAGCCCCCACGTGAGGAAGATGCCGAAGAGGATCGCGCCCTTCACGCGGTGCGCCATCATGACACCCGTGAAGACCGTCCCGATGATCGCGAGGAGCGCGCAGATGCCCTGCGTGTGGAACGGCGCGCTCTTGAAGCTCACGAGCCCCACGAGCACGGCGTCGTTGTTGACGATGATCTTCGCCGTCTGCAGCGCAATGAAGCAGATGAAGAGGCCGATGCCGGCCGCCACCGCCTTCTTGAGCGTGAACGGAATGCAGTTGAAGATCGCCTCGCGGACGGGCGTGAGCGAGAGCGCGAGGAAGACGAGACCTTCCACGAACACCGCGAGGAGCGCGAACTGCCAGCTGTAGCCCATGCCGAGGCAGACGCCGAAGGTGAGGAACGCATTGAGGCCCATGCCCGGCGCGAGCGCGAACGGATAGTTCGACATGAACGCCATCAGCAGCGTGCCGACGACGGCCGCAAGGCACGTCGCGATGAAGACGCCGCCGCGCGGGATGCCCGCCATCGAGAGGATGTTCGGGTTCACGGCGAGGATGTACGCCATCGTCATGAACGTCGTGAGGCCCGCGACGAGTTCGGTCCTGACCGTCGTCTTGTTCTCGTCGAGCTTGAACAGTTTCTTGAGCATGTCGTTCTTCTTTCGTTGTGGTTAGGCAAGGGTGAGGATGCCGCTGAACCCCGTGATGTCGAGGACTTCCCGCACGGCCGGCTGGACGCCCACGATGGTCATCGAGCCGCCGCCCGCCATCATCTTCTTCTGGGCGGTGAGGAGGCAGCGGAGGCCCGCCGAGCTCATGTAGGGGACGCCCGAGAGGTCGAGGGTCAGCGTCTCGTTCCCGTCCAGCTTCAGCCCGGCGTCCAGTTCCGGCGCCGTCGTCGTGTCCACGCGGCCCGTCACCGAAATGATCGTCCGCCCGCCTTCCGTCTTCTTGGCAATGTCCATGTTCTACCTCCTTGAAATCCCGGTTTCCGG
>CAKULR010000177.1 GCA_934667295.1 uncultured Kiritimatiellota bacterium | reverse complement strand
CTCCTTGTAGGGGACCTTCCCCGCCGTCGAGACGATCTCGTTCGTGAAGTTGTCGTACTCGTCCACGATCACGTAGACGCCAAACCCCAGACGCCGGGCCGCCTCGACAACAGCCGTATACTTCTCGGAAGCGCCAGGGCGGTGGCGGACAGCCTTGATGTCAGGCATGTCGCCAATGAGGGCTTCATGGGAGGAGATGAACGCATCCAGCTGCTGATCCATGTATGAGGCGAACTTGTCCGCCCACGTCTCGCCCGTGCAGACGTTGACCTGCGAGAAGTCGAGCGTGAGGACGAAGTACCGGCTCGCATTCGCCGTCGGGTTCCGTCCGATGTCGAGCCCGCCGAAGAGGCGGTCGAAGTTCTCCTTCTCCGCAATATCGTAGTAGCAGCGCAGCGTCTCGCAGAGGAGCGACTTCCCGAACCGGCGCGGCCGCACGAAGAAGAGGAAGTTCGCGCGCTCCTCCATCTTGCGGATGAACGCGGTCTTGTCGACATAGTAGAAGTCCTCCAGGCGAATGCGCTTGAAGTCCTTCACGCCATAGGGTATCTGCTCAGGTCTCATGGTGAATAGTGTATCATATCGGCGAACGCCCCGTTCACGGTTGATGCATTCACCGATTCCGCCCTTCCTGCGCTATTCAAGGCGGCGCGCATCACGGTATTCGGCATCCACATCGGGATAGAGGGCGTCAAAGACGATTCCCACCAACGCACAGATCCCTTTCTTCATGGTTTCTCCCCTTCCGCTGTGCCGTTCCCGAAGAGCCCGTATACCGCAATCTTCATGTGTACACCTTCCAGTTCGTGGCGATGGGCTCGCCGGGTTTCATCCAGCAGTTGTAGGGGGTCACGACGAAGCGCAGCAGACGCCCCGCCGGCAGGGCGCGCTTCGCGAAGAGGCACCGCACGGGCACCCGGTCGTCGGCCTCCGACCACATGAAGCGGTCCGAGAAGACGCGCTTCTCGTCGATGGTGCGCACCACGTCGCCGATCATCATCTCCACGCGCACGGCGTAGTCGTGCGCGCGGTCGCCGCCCGTCGCCGAGGTGACGGACGGGAACGCGACCTCGACCTGCGGGTGTACGTCGCCCGTGCGGTCGCGCCCCCTCTCGACCGTCCTCACCGCCACCCGTGCGTCCGCCGCGAAGCGCGGCGGCCTCGACGCCGCCACGCGCGGCGCGAACGCATACGGACGCGCCGCCGTGCCGAGCGGCACGATCCAGTCGTCCCCCAGCACGCCCCCGTTCACGAACTCGCGGCGGTGGAAGCGGACGGCGTCCGCGTAGACGGTCATCAGCAGACCCTGGTAGACGTGCGTCCTGTCGAAGACGGGCATCTCCCGCACCGGCGCGGGGTTGCCGTCGCAGTCGTGCCCGTTCTCGCGCCCCTGCCCCGCGAAGGCCCAGCCCACGAGGCACCCGCAGTTGACGGCCGTGTACGCCCCCTGCCAGATGCTCCGCTCGTCCGCGAGCGAGTTGTGGCTGTGCCCCGTCAGGCACACGCAGTTCGGGTAGGCGGAGAGGACGCGCTTCGTGAGTCCGCGATCCTGTCCGTTGTCCCACTTCGCGCCCCCCCCCAGCCACGACGCAGTCACCGGGTCGTCCGCCGGCTCGTGCTGGCAGTCGAAGAACACCTTGTCGCGTGCGACCTTCGGACCCCATTCGGCCATCGCCGCCTCGACGGCGGGCCTCTCCCCGTGGAAGGCGGACGGCCAGTTGCGCAGCACGAAGGTGTACCCCTTCACGGTCTTCGCGCCGTACGGCGCGTAGTCCTCGCCGAAGAGCCGCCGCCAGGTCTCCGCGCGGTGGAAGGCGAACATCTCGCCCTGCACCCGCTCCGCCTTCCGCGCCGCCGTCTCGCCCAACCGCAGCCGGTAAGACCAGTCCTCGACGTCGTGGTTCCCCGTCACGAAAAGGTGCGCGACGGGCCGCCCGTCCGCCGCCCGGTCGCGGGGGAACACCGCGTTCCACGCCTCGGCGACGAACTCCAGCTCGCGGATGCGCCCCGTCGTGAAGAGGTCGCCCGCCACGAGCACCGCGTCCACCTTCTGCGCGTCGAAGTACCGCAGCGCCTTGATGAAGTGCTCGTTCGAGTCGCGCCGCCCGGGCGTGTCGTTCGTGATGTGGATGTCGGAGACGATGCCGACTCGGAGCTTCGCGGGGCCGAGGTCCCGCGCCTCCGCGCCGCCGGAAACACCTGCGGCGCCAAAGGCCGAGGCCACGCCGAGGAATTCACGCCGGTTGCAGAGCAAAGACCCACGCCTCGGCATTGTCACCGGTGTGACTTCCCCCTTATCGAGCCGCACGTGTGGATCCCCCGCAGACGCTGCCTAATTCTGCTTCTGCTCCTGGATCAGCTTGCTGATCTTGAGCATGCGCTCGTTGAGGTCGCCGAAGGTGACATCGTTCGAGTAGACGTCCTTGTAGTAGGAATACGCCTTCTCGTAGTCCTTCGCCTCCTCGGCGCAGAGGCCGAGCTGGTAGACGACCTTCTTCTTGAGGTCGTCCATCGTGGGGATCTGGTCGCGCGCCGTTTCGAGCTGCATGACGGCCATGTCGCGCTGGCCCTTCTTCAGGAAGCACATCGCGAGGTAGTAGAGCGCCTGGAGGCGGTCCTTCGGGGACTTCTGGGCGAGCTGGAGGTGCTGCACGGCCTCGTCGTAGAAGGACGGGTCCTGGTCGCCGTAGATGTAGTACTGGTAGCCGAGCTCGAAGCGGAGGTGGAGGTCGTTCGGGTAGCGCTCGACGCGCGTGGCGAGGTCGTCGAACACGAACTGGTTCTTCTCCACTTCCAGGTTGTCCGCCTCCTCCGTGCGCCCCTCCTTGCGCAGCTGCTCGATCTGGTACTCATAGTTCGCGGCCTGCACCATCGAGAGCATGCGGTCCAGCTCCGGGTCGGCCTGGCTGACCGTCTGGGCGCGCTGCAGCGTCTCGACGGCCTCGGCGAAGCGCTTGTTCTGCATGTAGATGCGCGCGAGCGCGCGGTAGAAGTTGAGGTTGTTCGGCTCGCGCTCGATGGCGGCCTTCTTCTCCGCGATCATCGCCTCGGCGTCGTCGCCCACGACGACGGCCTTGTTCGCCTGGTTGATCTTCTTCGCCTGCTCCGAGTTGGCGAGAATCGCCTGGTAGCCGCCCTTCTTGCCGACCGTGTCGCTCCAGCCGGCGGACATCGTGCTCTGCGCCTCGGCGGTCTTCAGGAGCTGGAGGATGCGCTGGTCGCCGGGCTTGAGCTGGGAGAGCTTCACGTAGGCGTCGCGCGCCTTGTCGTAGCGCTTCGCGACCATGTAGTACTGCGCCACGCGCTCCAGCAGGTTCACGTCGCCGTGGCTGCAGGAGTAGGCGGCCTCGACGGAGATCGCGGCGGCCTCCGGCTTGCCCGCCGCCTCGGCGGCCTTGACGGCGCACTCGATGTGGTCCGGGTCGAGCGGGTTGATGCCGAGCAGCTTCTCCGCCTCGGCCATCGCCTCGTCGCCCTTGCCCTTCTTCGCGAGGGAGAGGATCTTCGCGCGCTTGCCCATGTTGGAAAGGCTCTGGAGCTTCAGCGAGAAGCCGGACGGCGGGTTCTGGCGGAACTTGGCGATCTGGGCCGCGCGCAGCAGACGGCGGGTCTCCAGCAGGTCGGGCATGGCGTCGAGCGCCTGCGAGAGCAGTTCGACGGCGAGATCGTACCGCCCGGCCTCAAGCGCCTGTCGCCCGCGGTTCGTGAAATTCTGTGCCTTCTGTGCAAGTGCGTCGTTTGCCATGGTGCTCCTTCTGGTAAATTGGTTTCAGATTATACCACGCCGCGCGCCTCCGCGCAATCCGCTTTGCACGGGTCGACGAC
>CAKULR010000176.1 GCA_934667295.1 uncultured Kiritimatiellota bacterium | reverse complement strand
CCGCCGAGGCTCCGCCAGTACGTGCGCGCGGAGGTCTCGCCCACGCCGGGCAGCAGCTCGACGAGCCGCAGGAAGCTGAGTTCGGAAGTCGGGTCCACGCAGAGGCGCAGGAAGGCGAGGACGTCCTTCACGTGCAGCTGCTCGAAGACGCCCACGCCGCTCGTGATGCGGAACGGCACGCGGTTGCGCGTGAGGGCCATCTGGATGTCGATCGACGTGTAGTGCGAGCGGTAGAGGATCGCCACGTCCTTGTAGGCGATGCCGTTCTGCCGCATCGTGTTCACGAGGCGCAGGATCGCCTCGGCCTGGGCACGCCCGTCGTAGACGTGGTAGAGGCGCGGCTTGGGCGCGGCGCCGGTGCGGAAGGGACGCAGCGTCTTCTCGAACTGGTGCTGGACGTCCTTCATCACGCAGTTCGCGACGTCGAGGATCGGCGCCATCGAGCGGTAGTTGCGCTCCAGCTTGACGATCCGGCAGCCGTCCCAGCGCGAGGGGAAGTTCATGATGTTCTCGAACTGCGCGCCGCGCCAGGTGTAGATGCACTGGAAGTCGTCGCCCACGACCATGATGTTGCGGTGCTTCGCGGCGAGGATGTCCGTGAACTGTGACTGGATCGCGTTCGTGTCCTGGTACTCGTCCACGAGGACGTGCAGGAAGTGCTCCTGCAGGAACTCGCGCACGCGGTCGTTCTCGGTGAGCAGACGCAGGCCGTTCACGAGCAGGTCGTCGAAGTCCATCGCGCCGAGCTCCCGCTTCTTCTCCCCGTAGGCGCGGCAGACCGCGAGGACGAGCGGCGCGTCGAGGGCGGTCTTCGTCTGGTAGCCCTGCACGACCTTTTCGAGGCTGCGCTGCCCGTTCGCCGCGTCGCTCACGAGCTTGAGCAGGAACTCCTTCTTCGGGAAGTCCTTCACCTGCTTGACGTGCTCCTTGATGCACTGCCCCATGATCTTCTTCTGGTCGTCCTCGTCGAGGATCGCGAAGCCGGGCTTGTACCCGAGCGACGAGCCGTACTGGCGCAGGAACCGCGCGCACACGTGGTGGAACGTGCCGCTCCACACGCCGCCCATGCCGGGCACCAGCGTCTCGGCGCGCTCCAGCATCTCGCGCGCGGCGCGGTTCGTGAACGTCAGGAGCAGGATGCGCTCGGGCGGCACGCCCCGCTCGACGAGGTAGGCGACGCGGTGGACGAGCGTGCGGGTCTTGCCCGTGCCCGCCGCCGCGAGGACGAGCATCGGTCCGTCCGACGCCGTCGCGGCGGCGCACTGTTCGGGGTTGAGGACTTTCGCGAAATCGGTCATGGTGCTTCTCGGCTACGGGTTCGTGGTCACGGTCCAGGTGCGGCCGCACATGTGGCAGGTGATGTCGAGCGTGGGGGGCAGCGCCACGCGCTCGTCCGGCGGGATCGCGGCGACCATCGCGGCGGCGCGCTCGGCGCTGCAGCGGCACGCGAAGGAGAGGGGGCGCGTGCGGCGGATCTCCGCCTGCGGAAGGCCCAGCTTCTTCAGAAGCGTGCGCGGCGCGGCGGTGCCCGAGGCGAGCGCCCGCGCGGCGGCGCCCGAGGCGAACACGTCGGCGACCTGCGCGAACGCGGCGGCATCGCCGTCCGGCGGACACTCCGCGAGGAGGCCGCGCGCGAGGAGGGGCACGCCGTCGTCGCCGACGGACGCGGCGACCGCCGTCTGCACGCGGCGCTGGAGCGCCTGGCCGAAGTAGGCGTCGAGCCCGGCGGCCACCGCGTCCTCCTTCCACGCGGTCGCGACGGTGCCGCTCGACAGGATCGCGCCGGGGATGGAGCGGATGATCTCGAACGTGCCGCTTTCGCCCAGCACCTGCGCGTCCTTCGGCGCGCCGAGGCCGTCGAAGTCGTTCAGAATCTTCTTCTTCGTGTAGCCGCGCAGCGTGCCGGCGGCCGTGCATTCCACGAGGAACCCTTCAAGCGGCCCCGGGCAGTCGAGCCGGAACGTGACCGTCTCCGCCTCCTGCGCCGTCTCCGCGCCGAGGAGCGCAACGCCCGCCAGCGCCTCGGCGAGATAGTGCGAGGCGGTGGGCCCGGAGAGGTGCCCGCGCGCGAGCTGCCCCGCCGCCGTCGTGCAGTCCGCGCACAGGACGGCGATCTTCGTCGCGGAATCCAGAATCTCGACCAGTTCGTCCTTCATAGCACATGTCCTTGTCTTAAGTCGCCGCTACGCGGCTTTAAGTGGTTAAGTGGTTAAGTAATTAAGTAGTTAAGTGGGTAAGTAGTTAAGTGGGTAAGTTGTCGCGAACCGCAATTCGTAGCGCGGCCCTCCCGTGCGTTCATTCTCTCCGTCCAGAGAATGCGGCGCGTGAGGACACGCGCCCTCCCACAGGAATCTCTTATCAGCTTCCACCACAATGACTACTCACCTACTTAACCACTCAACTACTTGACAACTTAACTACTTAATCACTTAACTACTTAACCACTTAAAGGCCGAAGGCCGACTTAATCTCCTATGAAGTGGATCTCGATGTCCTCCAGGGCGCTCAGGACGCTCGCAGCGTTCACGTCCTCCAGCGCGCGCGCGTCGTCCTGCGGCACGGCGATCGCCTGGTCCGGATGCTCCAGGAACGTGAAGAAGCGCGCGCGCAGGGACGCGATGCGGCGCACGTGGCGCTCCAGTGCCCAGAGGGCGAAGCGCCACTTGGGGAGGAAGCCGTAGCGGGGCGGCAGCGCGGGGTCGAAGTCCTCGAACGCATCGCGCTGCACGGTGAACGCCCACTCCAGCGCGCGGAGGCGGAATTCGAACCCGGCGAAGAAGCGCTCGCCGAGGTCCGCCAGCGGGGAGATCGGGTGCTTCGCGGCGAAGTCCGCCAGGGCTTTCGCGTAGGAGGCGAGGTAGAAGGCGGCGATCGCGTCGAGGTTGCGGTCCGTATGCGACACGTCGGGCCAGCCGAGCGACCCGCGCACGGAGCAGAAGGAAACGCCCTGCGGCAGGAGCCGCCCCGCCTTGATGTCGTAGCCGAAGCGGTAGATCTCCTTGCCCACGTCGTAGCGCGGCGTCTTGGTGACGGGATCGTACTTCTTCATCACGAGGTTCTGCGCGGCGGCGTCGCCCATCAGGAACGCGAGCGCCAGGACGACCTGCGGGTCCTCGCCCGCCTCCGCGCCGCCGAACTCGCCGGCGAGCTGGAACGCGCTCGTCGGGATGTCCGCCAGCGGCTCGCCCTCGCAGCGCGAGCGGATGAAGAAGTCGATGCGCACCTTCTCGTGCGGACGCCGCCGCAGGAGGCGGTAGTCCGGCAGCGCCACGCCGAGCGACTTGAAGCCCTGCGCGCGCGCGATCACGTAGCTGCCGTAGCCGTGGCCGGTGTGCGCCAGGCGCTTCTCCACGAGCGAGGCCGCGAGCGGGCGCCGGTTCGTCTTGTAGACGACCTCGCGCGTCGTCCCCTCGCCGATCGGCAGGTCGATCTCGTCGTCGTTCGTCCGCAGCTCGTAGACGTTCGCGTACTCCACGAACTCGTCGCGGCTCACGAGCGCGCGCAGGTTCGCGAGCAGCACCTCGCTGCGCGCGTCGCAGAGCGGGTCGAACACGGGCCGCCCCCGCTCGAAGCGCGCGCCCGGCAGCGCCGTGCGGCGGTCGTCGAACGCGGGCGTCACGCCCTCGCCCATCACGGAGTAGATCTCGCCCGTGAGGTACATGTACAGCGTCTCGACGAACGCCTTCGAGGTGTCGTCGGCGAGTTCCGGGCGCGTGAGGAGCGACTTGAAGAGCGCGTCGATCTCGGCCATGCGCACGGCGGCGTCCGCCTCGGAGATGCGCCGCAGCTCGATCTTCTCCATCAGCAGCTCCAGCTCGGGGACGAGGC
>CAKULR010000175.1 GCA_934667295.1 uncultured Kiritimatiellota bacterium | reverse complement strand
CGCCAGGTCATTTCGGTCACCGGAGGTCTGTTCTAGATTGGATTAAGTCGCCGCTACGCGGCTTTAAGTGGTTAAATCGCCGCTGCGCGGCTTTAAGTTTTCTTTCGTACCGACCTGGATGACGGAGGGAACGAAACGGGAGGGACGCGCTTGTCGCGTCCGGGCTTTGCAACGGCCTCATGAAGTTTTGATATAATTGCCACTACTTGCCCTAGGAGTCTGCGCATATGTTTGAACCCTTGCCCTTTGAACGAAACAAACACGTCTATCGGTGTGATGAGTTTAGCGAATTGCTGAAAGATGCCGTTCGTTTTTTCCATGGGACACCCGTCTGCACGTTCCCGCCGGATGGGAAGTTTTCCGGTGCAGGCGTTTATGCCCTGTACTACATCGGGAAGACGGGACTTTATGGCAGGTTCGGGCAGGAAATCAATCGTGAAGAGTACCGGTTGCCGATCTATGTTGGCAAGGCGGAACCTTCTGGATGGCGACAGAGCCGAACCGTTGGCTCAGAGAAGGAGAGCAACAAGTTGTTTGAACGTCTGTCTCAACATGCTCGGAGCGTGGCAAGCGTAAAGAATCTCAACCTGGATGACTTCGTTTGCCGCTTGATGATCCTGGAAGGGCCCGTGGTGGCAATGATCGCTTCCGTGGAGGCGGCGTTGATTGCCATGCATCGACCGTTGTGGAACAGTGTAATCGATGGGTTTGGCAACCACAACCCCGGGAAACGGAGGTTTACCGGCATGGTGACCCAATGGGGCGCACTGCATCCAGGGCGTGCGTGGGCGAGGAAGATGTCTGGTGAAATGCCAGATGTCAAGGGATTGAATCGTCGCGTCAAGGACTATTTTGCCGGTCTTCGATGAAGAGCCTTGAATTGTTTAGTGGTTGCGGTGGACTTGCAAAAGGGCTGCAGCTGGCGGGCTTTGACCATTGCGCCTTTGTCGAGTTCAATAAATGGGCCTGCGAGAGCCTTCGTGCGAACTTTACGCCGTCGCTCGTACATGAAGTCGACATTCGCGCATTTGACTTCAATTCCGTTGGGAAGGTCGACTTGATTGCAGGAGGTCCGCCGTGTCAACCGTTTTCGCTTGGAGGGTTGTCACGTGCTGACGAAGATTCCAGGGATATGTTTCCCCAGGCCATTCGCGCAATCCACGAACTCGTACCTCGGGGTTTTATCTTTGAGAACGTCAAGGGATTGCTGCGGAAGAACTTTTCCGATTACTTTGAATACATTGTCCTACGGTTGACGTTTCCTGAGAGGATTCTGCCAGATGGCATGGATTGGAGGGTCCATCTTGCAGAACTGCGCAAAGTTGATTTCTCGGCATATGGTGGCTTGAAGTACGATGTTCAATATCGATTGCTGAACGCCGTCGATTACGGCGTGCCTCAAAGTCGCGAACGTGTGTTCATCGTCGGGCTCCGGCACGATCTTGGATTGAAATGGGAATGGCCCGCAAAAGCCGCGTATCGGATGACGATTGCGGATGCCATTGGGCGGCTGCCGGATGCGCGACGCAAGAATCGGCTCGGTGATCATGTCTTCATTGATGGTGCGCGTGAATACCCCGGACACACGGGGAGTGACTACAACAAACCCAGCAAGACCATCAAGGCCGGAGCGCATGGGGTTCCGGGTGGTGAAAACATGATTCGATTCCCGGACGGGTCTTTACGTTACATGACCGTTCATGAGGCCAAGCTCATACAGTCCTTCCCGGACGACTACCGTATCTGCGGGTCATGGGGTGAGGCCTTGCGGCAGATCGGCAATGCTGTTCCTGTTCGGTTGGCACGGGTGGTGGGCGAGCAGATGAGAAAGACGCTGGATGTGTGAGTTGGAAGGGCAATTTCGGAGAAGGGCATTTCAAGGTATGAAGAGTCAAAGAAGAGTCGTTGTGACGGGCATGGGGCTTGTGAGCCCGCTCGGGAATTCGGTCGAGGCGGCGTTCGCGCGCCTGAAGACGTTCGAGAACTGCGTGCAGGTGCTGCCAGAGTTGGAAACATACCGGGGCCTCAACACGCGCCTCGGGTGCCGGACGGCGTTCGAAAAGCCCGCGCACTGGACGCGCAAGACGACGCGCACGATGGGCGACGTCTCGATGTACGCGCTCGCGGCGACGGAACAGGCCCTCGCCCAGGCGGGCATCGACGACGCGACGCTCCAGAACGGCCGCACGGGCGTCGCCTACGGATCCTGCTCGGGGTCGATCCCCGCGCTTCTCGATTTCTACGCGATGCTCAAGACGAAGGAGGTCGCGGGCATCACGAGCGGCACGTACATCAAGCTCATGCCGCAGACGACCGCCTGCAACCTCTCCGTCCACTTCAAGACGCACGGCCGCCTCGTCCCGACGGGCACGGCCTGCACGAGCGGTTCGCTCGCCCTCGGCAGCGCCGCCGAGCTCATCCGCTGGGGCGTGCAGGACGTCATGATCGCCGGCGGCGCGGAGGAGTTCAGCGCCACCCAGGTCGCGATCTTCGACACGCTCTACGCGACCTCCCTCCGCAACGACGCCCCCCGGACGACGCCCGCGCCCTACGACGTGGACCGCGACGGCCTCGTGATCGGCGACGGCGCCGGAACCTTCATCCTCGAAGAATACGAACACGCCCGCGCGCGCGGCGCGACGGTCCTCGCCGAGCTCGCCGGCTTCGCCGAAACGACGGACGGCACGCACGTCACGAACCCGAACGCCGAGACGATGTCCTTCGCGCTGCGGGACGCCCTTGCGGATGCCGGGATCGACGGCGCGGCGGTCGGCTACGTCAACGGACACGGCACCGCCACGAAGGCCGGCGACATCGCCGAGACCGCCGCGACGCGCGCCGTCTTCAACCGCGCCGTCCCGATCTCCTCCCTCAAGAGCTACACCGGCCACACGCTCGGCGCGTGCGGGGCCATCGAAGCCGCATTGACCGTCAAGTCCCTCGTGACCGGCTGGTACCCGCCCACCCTCAACCTGCGCCATCCCGATCCGGCCTGTGCCGACCTCGACTACATCTCCGGCGAGGGGCGCACGTTCGACGCCGAGTACGCGATGACGAACAACTTCGCCTTCGGCGGCGTCAACACGTCGCTCGTCTTCCGGCGTGTCTAGGACGATGAGAGGCGGGGCGTTGTGTACGCTTGCGCTCCTCCTCGTCGGGAGCGGCTGCCGGACGATCGACGACCGTCTGGCGGGGGCCGCGTCGCCGCAGGAGATCGCCCAGGCGACGGCCGACTACTACGTCGCCGACGCGCAGGACGAAAGCTGCGCCGTGGCGGTCGTGACGCCGGAGGGGACCTCCTTCGCCTGTGCGGGCACGGTGACGACGCATTCGCTCTTCCGCGTCGCCTCCCTCTCGAAGTTCTTCCTCCATCCCGTCCTCCTGAAGTTGCACGCCGAAGGGCGGCTGGACCTCGACCGGTCCGTCACGGCGTATGCGAAGCTGGACCTGCCGCCGGAATACGGCGCGGTCACGTTGTGGGACCTGCTGCTGAACCGCAGTGGACTGCCGCGCGAGTTCATTGTCCGCTGGGAGCCGTTCGACATGCTCGCGGCCTTCAGCTGCGGCTTCTTCGGCACGCACATCTACGCGGCGTTCGACACGCGGGACCGCTTCGCGCGGATGGCATGGCGCCCGTGGTGGCGGCATGCCGTGCGGGCGCGGCGGGAGATCTACTCGAACATGGGCTTCGGCCTTCTCGGCATGGCGGTGGAGGATGCGCTCGGGAAGCCGCTGGAGGCGGTTCTCCGGGACGAGCTGACGGGGCCGCGCCACCTCGCGGACACGACCTACGAACCGGCGGGCGACCAGACGAATCGGCTCACGCGCGCCTGTGCGGGGCATCTGCCGTGGCTGGTGGGAAGGGGGCATGAGG
>CAKULR010000174.1 GCA_934667295.1 uncultured Kiritimatiellota bacterium | reverse complement strand
TGGTCGCGCGCATCCACGGCGCGTTCGCGCGCGCGATGCGCGCGATGCGCTGCGACGGCGAGGTCGTCCTCGGCGACACCGCACAGGCCTACGACGACTACAGCCTCGAGATCCGCGTCGCCTTCCGCGCGGGCCAGGGCCTCCAGCTCCACGAGGCGCGCGGAAGCCCGCACCGCCGCGTTCGTCGTCGCGTCCGCGGCCTCGGCCGCGCTGCGCGCGGCGACGGACCACAGTTCGTCGCCCAGGGCGCGCCGGGCGGCGGCAAGCGGGTCCGCCGCGAACGACGTCGCGGCGCCCCACAGGACGGCGAAGACGAAGAGCCCCTTCATTGCTCGGCGCCGAGATAGCCCATCTCCGTCAGCAGACGGCCGTTCTTCATCCAGTTCGGGACGACCTTCACCCACAGCTCAAGGCGCACCCGCACGCCGAACATGTCCGACAGCTCGGGCTCGGCGCACTGGCGCACGGCCTTCAGGAGGCGTCCCCCCGGACCGATCACGATGCCCTTCTGCGAGGGGCGGTTCACGTAGACCGTCACGTCGACGTCCCAGCCGGACTTCTTCTCGGCGAGGTTCGCGACGGCCACGCCCACCTCGTGCGGCACCTCGTCGTGCAGACGCTGCAGCAGCTTCTCGCGCACGACGTCCGCAATCGCGAGCTTGCGCGGGTAGTCCGTCACGATGTCCTCGGGGAAGAGCGCGGGACCGGGCTCGGCGAGGCCGAACAGCGCCTCCAGCAGCGCGTCGCCGCCGCCGGGGCGCACCGCGCAGGCCTTCACCCAGACCGGCTCGGGCAGCGTGCGGGGCGCGCCGTCCTTCCCCGTCTTGGGTGTGCCGTCCACCACCTCCTTCCAGAGGTCGCGGAACATCGTCTCGTAGAACGGCGCCCGGTCGCACTTGTTGAGCGCGAAGACGCACTTCGCCGGCGCCTCCTTCGCGACGCGGCGCATCCATCCCTCGTCCTCCAGCTGCGGCTCGTGGCCCGCGTCGAAGACGACGAGCAGGATGTCCACCCCCGCCGCCGAGGCGCGGGCCATGCCGTTCAGGAGTTTCCCGAGCGGCCCCACGGCCTTGTGGAGGCCGGGCGTGTCGAGCAGGACGAGCTGGCCGCGCGGATCCTCCACGATGCCGCGAATCGTGTTGCGCGTCGTCTGCTCCACGGGGCTCACGATGGAGACCTTCTCGCCGACGAGGCGGTTGACGATGGTGGACTTTCCGGCGTTCGTGCGACCGACGACGCCGACGACCGCCGCCTTGCGCGTCGCGGTCCCGGATTCTGGAGAAGCGTGTTCCGTCATAATGTGGCTGCTAGTGTACCAAATCCGGCCGTAGCGCGCCACCTTCCGAACGGTGGAAGCGGACGCGGCGGCCGTCCTTCACCTCGCAGTCGATCCACCCGCCCTTCCCGTCGGGAAGCCGGAAGGCGTAGTCCGTCCACGTCTCCGGCACCGTGCCGCGCACGAGCATCTCGTTCACCGCGAAGACGCAGTTGCCGCTCGCCGTCGTGAACCACGGATGGATGCGCAGCCCCGGCTCGTTGATCTCCCACGTCTCGCCGAACGGGCCCATCGCCCCCGCCGCCTCCAGGAGCCAGCGCGCCGGTTCCGTGCGGTCGCCGAGTTCCGTCATCGAGGCGGACATCTTCGCCGCGTACCACGGGCAGACGCTCTTCCCCATCGGGTACATGTTCCCCGCCGCCTTGCCCGCGTTGATGAAGTGCCACGCCGCGTTCGTCTGCCGCGCCTCGCCCTTCGGGAAGATCGGGAAGGGGTAGAGTCCGCCGAGCGTGCCGACCGACTCCTCCGTGCAGTTCTCGTAGGCGACGTAGCGCGTCCCCGTCGGGTCGGTCGGCAGGCCCTTCACGAGCCGGTCCGCCGCCGCGCGGAAGTCCGCCGCCTCGTCCCGGTCGACGCCGAGGACGTCCGCCGCATCCGCCGCGACGCGCAGGGCGTAGATCGCCGAACACGTCGAGAGGAACGCCTTGTCCTTCGACGGGCCGAGCCGTTCGAGGTCAGTGCAGCGCCCGATCCACGCAACGCCGTCCGGCCCTTCGAGAATCCAGTTGTTGCGGTAGAAGCGCGCGCATTCGAGGACGATCGGATAGCCGACCTTTTCGAGGTAGTCCCGGTCGCCCGAATAGGCGTACTGCGTCCACGCGCTGCGGGCGATGGAGCCCATCGCGAAGATGTGATCCATCCAGAAGCCGATGCCGGCCGTCTCGACGTCGCCCTCCTCCAGCGACATCCAGAGCCACCGCGCGCCGTACGTGCCGCGCTGCGTGTAGTGGCTCTGCCGCGTGAGTGCGCGGTGCATGACGGCGTAGCGCCAGTCGGGACACCGCCGCGCGACCGAGAAGTGGCCGGACGAGACGAGGCCGTCGTGGATGTACATCTCGTCGAAGCCGAAATACTTCCCCTGCCAGTGGAACGGGAAGATGCCGACCGGGAAGCCCCAGCGCGTCGCGTTGCACCGCAGATGGTACTGCTGCACGTCGTACATGCGCTGGAGCTTCGCGTCCGGGAGGCGCACGAAACTCTCGGCCCAGTAGTCGGCCCAGAGCTTCGTGTGCGCGGCGAAGAGGCCATCCCAGTCGGTCTGCGGAACCGCCGTCGGCGTCTTCTCGTAGGTGTCGGAGTAGGTGACGAACCAGGCGTGGGACGTCTTCGCGCCCGGCGCGAGCGTGACGTCGCGGCGGATGAGCCCGCCGTCGCAGGCCGTCACGGCGATGTCGAAGCCGATCACGTTCTGTCCATAGGTGAGGCCGTGGAAGACGCGGCGCACGTCGGTGTTCGGCTCGTCCCAGATGCCGCGCATGCGCACGTAGGGCGAGGTCTCGAAGTAGCGGTCCTGCTTTGCCCATGCACCGACGAGACGGCTGTGCGGCTCGATTGCGTAGTCGAGGTCGAGCGTCAGGTTGAGCGGCTTGTCGCTCGTGTTCGCGACCGTCCGGCGAATCGCGACGACGTTGCGGTCGAGCGCGCAGAAGACCTCGGTCGTCGCCTCCAGCCCTTCGTCGAACGCACCCACGCACGTGACGAGCGCCTTGCGGACATCGAGCGTCTGCGACCACGCCGCCGGGAGGCCGACCGCCTGGCCGCCAATCTCCATCGTCGGGGTGAAGCGTCCGAACGCGAAGAGTTCCGCGTCACGAGCCGGGCCGCGCCGTCCCTGCCAATAGACGGTCGTGCGCATGTGGTTGTAGGCTTTGCCGCTCTGTCCGCCCGTCCATTCGACGAGCATGTTGAGGTCGCCGTTCGAGATCAGCGGCGGCGAGTAGCCTTCGGGAGGTGTCGGACCCTTTCCGCAGAGCCGTCCGGCGAGCGGGTCGGACACAAGTGCCAGCGCGAGGCAGAGTGAAGCCATCATCGTTCGTTCTTCCCTTCCTTGAGAGGTGTTTCGAGGCCCTTCCACACGAAGACGCCCGTGAGGCCCGGCGGCAGGGTGACTGTGCCGGAGGCGTTGCCGTCCGCGAACGTCAGGTCCACGGAAATGTCACCCTTCGGGGAGGGCATCGTCGCGCGGATGAACTTCAGGGGCCCCGGCTGCGGCGCGATGCGCACGCGCGCGAAGCCGTCCGCGTCCGGCCGGATGCCCGCGAGGCCCGTTTGGAGATGGTAGAGCGGATGCGCACCCCAGGCGTGGCAGTCGCTGCGGCCGCGCAGACCCGGCGCCTCCGGCGGCGTCCTGAGGCCGTCCCGCACGAAGCCGCGCCAGAGGTCGAGCCGCGTGAGAAAGAGGTCCGGGCGGTTGAACTTGAAGTACGTCTCGAAGAGGTAGTGCGAGAAGTAGACCGTCGCCGGCGCGAGGTCCTTTTCCCGGACGAGCCCGTCGAACGCGCGCGCTGCCCGGTCGGCGGGCAGGGCGTCCGCAAGGAGCGCGAGGC
>CAKULR010000173.1 GCA_934667295.1 uncultured Kiritimatiellota bacterium | reverse complement strand
CCCGCCGCGCCGGACGGGACGCCCGCCTACTTCGAACAGCTGTGGGTGCACGGACGCCGGGCGGAGCGGGCGCGTCTCCCGAACACGGGTTACTTCAACGTGACGAAGCCCGCGATCGCGCCGAACGCGGCGGTGAAGGGGCGGTTCGTCGAGACGGTGGCGCTCACGAACGCCGAGGCGGACGTGCTCGCGCAGCTGCCGCCGGACGAGAGGCCCGTCGCGCAGTTGTGCGTCGTCCACCAGTGGCGCTTCGCGCGGCGCATCCTGCGCGGGTTCGACCCGGCGACGCGCACGGTGACGACCTGGACGCCGCGCGCGTGGCACGGGTGGCAGGGCTGGAACGCGAAGGAAACGCTCGTCCACTTCGAGAACGTGCGCAGCGCGTTCGACGCGCCGGGCGAGTGGTTCTACGACGCGAAGGCGGGCGAGGTGCTGTACCGTCCGCTCCCCGGCGAGGACCTGGCGCGGGCGGTGGTCGTCGCGCCGAGCGCGAAGCTGAGCCAGCTCGTCGCGTTCCGCGGCGACCCCGACGCGGGCGCCTACGTCCACGACATCGTCTTCCGCAACGTGTCGTTCGCCTACAGCGACGCGCCGGGCGGCGGGAACGATCCGACCGAAAGCTGGCAGCACCAGGCGGCGAGCGGCAGCGACGCGGCGGTGACGCTGGAGGGCGTGCGGCGCATTGTGTTCGAGGGGTGCCGCGTGCGGCACACGGGCAACTACGCGCTGCGGTTCAACGACGGCTGCACCTCGAACCGCATCGTCAACTGCACGCTGGAGGACCTGGGCGCGGGCGGCGTGTGGATGGGCTCGGGTACGGGGCACGTCGCGAAGGGCGAGACGCTGTCGCGGCGGGTCATCCGGCGGCTCGCGCCGCGCTCGACGGCGTTCAACCTGATCGACAACTGCACGATCCGCCGGGGCGGGCGCTTCAACCCCGAGGGGACGGGCGTCGCCCTCACGCACGTCTCGGATTCGAAGGTCACGCACTGCGAGATCCACGACTTCTTCTACACGGGCGTCTCCGTGGGCTGGACCTGGGGCTTCCGGGGTAACGTGGCGCAGCGCAACGAAATCGCGTTCAACCGTATCTACGACCTCGGCAAGGGCGTCATGAGCGACATGGGCGGCGTCTATACGCTCGGCACGAGCTTCGGCACCACGGTACACGACAATGTCGTCCATGACATCCACTCCTACTCCTATGGCGGTTGGGCGCTCTACACGGACGAGGGCAGCGAGGGGATCGTGATGGAGCGCAACCTCTGCTGGAACACGACGGACGGCGGTTTCCACCAGCACTACGGCGCGGGCTGCGTCATCCGCAACAACATCTTCGCGTGGAACCGGATGCTCGGCGCGGTGCGCATGGCGCGGCAGGTCGTGCAGGACATCCCCTGCACGCTGAACTTCGTGAACAACATCGTCCTCGTGCGGGAAGGCCCGCTCGTCGGGCGCGGTCCGCGCGGCGTCGGCGGGATCTGGGCGAACAACCTCTGGTGGGACGTTTCGGGCAGGCCGGAGCTGGACGGCCTCGACTGGGCGCAGTGGGCGGCGTGCGGCAAGGAGACGGGCGGAAAATACGCCGACCCGCAGTTCGAGGACGCGGCGGCGTACGACTTCCGCCTGAAGCCTACTTCGCCCGCATTCGCGCTCGGGTTCAAGGCGTGGGACTTCGGCGCGGCCGGATTGAGAAAGTAGGCACGAGATGAAGATGATGTTGACATTGGGCGGCCTTGCCGTGGCCGCGCTGCTCGCGGGGGGGTGCGCGACCGAACACTACGTGACGGACGCGCGCCACCCCGAAATCGCCCTCAAGGAGGACGGCGGCGTGACCTATCGCGGGAAGTACGTGGACCCCGAGGACCTGCCGGGGCTCCTGAAGGCGTCCGGCTTCGACCGGCACGACACGATCAACATCTACTGTCCCGAGTCGAT
Source organism: uncultured Kiritimatiellota bacterium (assembly GCA_934667295.1). Lineage (GTDB taxonomy): Bacteria > Verrucomicrobiota > Kiritimatiellia > RFP12 > UBA1067 > RUG572. The sequence goes on along the minus strand of CAKULR010000173.1, from coordinate 1,957 downwards.
GCCGACCCTGCGCCTCCAGCGCCGGGTGATGGGAATCCTCCTGCGCGAGGGCTTCACGCGCCCGATCCTGGTGGGCGAGCGGAAGGCGTATTCCGAACTCGGGCGCACGGCCGAGGAGCGCCGCCGCGCGCGCGTCAAGTCGACCTCCGGCCGTTAAGTGGTTAAGTCGCAGCTTCGCGGCTTTAAGTGGTTAAATTGCCGCTGCGCGGCTTTAAATGCCTTTCAGACGACTTCCACACAACCTCCAGAATTAGGTCTGACCTAATTCTGGAGGTCGCGTGAAGCACCACTTAAAGCCGCGAAGCGGCGACTTAATCGCATCCGTCTTGACATCCGTCCGAGGATTCGGTAATATTTGACCGTTTTCACGGTGGTTCAGCGAATCACCGAACGAGTTTTTTTGCTTTTTGACAAGAGAGGAGCTGAAGGTTATGGCCATGAACAACAACGAGTTGCTGGCGATTGTGAGCTTCATCGAGCGCGAGCGCGGCGTGGACCGCGAGATTGTGCTGGTGGCGATCGAGCAGGCACTCCAGCAGGCGGCGCGCCGCAATCCCGGGGTGACGAACGACCTGCGCGTCGCGATTGACCGCAAGACCCTTGAGCTCCACGTCTACGACACGATGGTGGTCTCCAACGAGGAGACGGGCACGGGCTTCATCTCGCTCGCCCGCGCGCAGCGCCTCCAGCCGGGCATCGCCGAGGGCGAGACGATCGAGATCGAGATGCCGGCCTCGAAGCTCGGGCGCATCGCGGCGCAGACCTCGCGCCAGATGATCATGCAGAAGATCCGCGAGGCGGAGCGTTCGAACACCTTCCGCGAGTTCAAGGGCCGCATCGGCGAGATCGTGAGCGGCACGGTGACGGCGGTGAACCGGCGCGACCTCTACGTGATGGTGGGCAAGACGGAGATGCTGCTGCCGGGCAAGGAGCGCATCCCCACGGAGGAGTACGGCGTGGGCGACCTGATCCGCGCGATCGTCCACAGCGTGAAGCCGGAGTCGACGGGGCCGGCCGTCACGCTCAGCCGCGCCTCCAGCGAGTTCGTGCGCACGCTCTTCCGCCTGGAGGTCTCCGAGATCGCGGACGGCGTGGTGGAGATCATGGGCGTGGCGCGCGATCCGGGCTACCGCTCGAAGGTCGCCGTGCGCACGCGCGACGAGAAGGTGGACCCCGTGGGCGCCTGCGTGGGGCTGCGCGGCGCGCGCGTGCGGAACATCGTGCGCGAGCTCAACGGCGAGAAGATCGACATCGTGCGCTGGAGCGACGACATCAAGAACTACGTCACCCAGGCGCTCGCGCCCGCGAAGCTCGAATCGATCGAGCTGGACCCGGACGGCGGCAACACGGTCCACGTGACCGTCGCGCCCGACCAGTATTCGCTGGCGATCGGCAAGCGCGGGCAGAACGTGCGCCTCACCTCGAAGCTCACCGGCTGGCACGTGGACGTGACGAAGGCGATGGCGCTCGCGAGCTTCGAGGACCAGAAGGCCGAGGCCATCAAGAACCTCGCCGAGACGTTCAGCGTCTCGACCGCGATCGCGACGCAGCTTGCGGACGCGGGCTTCCTGACGGTGGAGGGCATCGTCGAGTGCGACGAGGAGGGCTTCATCGCCGCGACGGGCCTCGACGAGGTGACCGCCAAGGGACTGTATGCGGCCGCGCAGGCGGTCGCCGAACTGACGGCGCAGACAGAGCAGGAGGCGTGAGGGATTTGCCACGAGAGTCTACGAATTCGCGAAGAAGGTCGGCGCGACGTGCGCCGCGGTCATGAAGATGGCCGAGGAGGGCGGCGTCGAGGTCTACTCGCCGCTGTCGCAGCTCGAACCCGAGGACGTTGAGGCGCTGAACAAGCACCTGCTCGCCGTCGGTCCCGCAGCCGAGCAGGAGGAGGCCGCCGCCGCCGCCGCGCGGGCGCGGGCGAAGGCCGCCCGGGCCGCCGCCGCGCGCGCCGTCC
>CAKULR010000172.1 GCA_934667295.1 uncultured Kiritimatiellota bacterium | reverse complement strand
GGGTACGGGGTCTGGACGCTCGCGGGCGGCGCGCCGGGGGACGGCGTCCTCTTCGATTCGAGCCACGGCGACGGCGAGACGGCGTTCCGCCGGGGCGCGTACACGGCCATCCTCGCCGGGGGCGTCTCCGCCGCGAACCTCGCGGAGGCGTGCGCGCGCGGCCCCGACGTCCTCGACGTCTCGGGCTCGCTCGAATCGGCGCGGGGCGTCAAGTCGATCCCCCTCCTCCGCGCGTTCATCGCCGCCTGGCGGAATTTGTGATATACTGGGGCGGTTTTCACAAAGGAGTTCAACATGGACGTACGTTATACGGTTGGCAGGAACGAGTATCGGCGCATGACGACGGAGGAGCTGCGTGTGGCGTTCCTGAACACCGCGCTCTGCGAGGCGGGCAAGGTCAACCTCATGTACTGCGAGGTCGAGCGGGGCATTGCGGGCTTCGCGGTGCCGACGGCGGCGCCGCTCGCGATGCCGGCGGGCAAGGAGCTCGCGAGCGCGTTCTTCTGCGCGCGGCGCGAGCTGGGCGTCCTCAACGTGGGCGGCGCGGGCACGGTGACGTGCGACGGCACGGCGTACACGCTCCAGCCGCGCGAAGTGCTCTACGTGGGGCGCGGCACGAAGGAGATCGTGTTCGCGTCCGAAGACGCGCAGACGCCGGCGGTCTTCTACCTCGTGAGCTATCCGGCGCACCGGGAGTTCCCCACGAAGCTCATCCGCTTCGAGGACGCGAACCACCGCCGCTGCGGCACGAAGGAGGACTGCAACCTCCGCACGATCCACCAGTTCATCCTGCCGGGCCGCTGCGACAGCTGCCAGCTCGTGATGGGCTACACGGAACTGGAGCCGGGCAGCAACTGGAACACGATGCCCGCGCACACGCACGAGCGCCGCACGGAGATCTACATGTACTTCGGCATCGAGCCGGGGCAGTGCGTGTTCCACTTCATGGGGCCGGGCGACGAGACGCGCCACCTCGCGGTCCACGACCACGACGTCGTCGTCTCGCCGATGTGGTCCATCCACTCCGGCGTGGGCACGAAGGCCTACACCTTCTGCTGGGCGATGGGCGGCGAGAACCAGGAGTTCGACGACATGGACGGCATCGCCGTCGAGGCGTTAAAGTAATAATTAAGTCGCTTCGCCTTTAAGTAGTTAAGTCGCCCCTTCGGGGCTTTAAGTTCCTTCAGACTTCCATTTAACCACTTAACTACTTAACCACTTAACTACTTAACTACTTAACCACTTAACTACTTAATCACTTAATTTCTGGAGGCAGACGATGATTCTCGATCAGTTCAAGCTGGACGGCAAGGTCGCGATCGTGACGGGCGCGGGGCGCGGCATCGGGCAGGCGTATGCGCTGGGGCTCGCGGAGGCGGGGGCGGACATTGCGGTGGTCGACGTCATCCCGATGGACGAGACGCTGGCCGCCATCAAGGCGCTTGGCCGCCGGGCGATCGGCATCAAGGCCGACCTCGCGAAGGGCGAGAAGGAGGCGCCGAAGATCGTCGCGAAGGTGGTGAAGGCGCTCGGGCGCGTGGACATCCTCGTGAACAACGCGGGCATCATCCGCCGCGAGCCGTTCCTGGAGCACAGCGCGAAGAACTGGAACGACGTCATTTCCATCAACCTCTCCACGCCGTTCTTCCTCTCGCAGGCGGTGGCGCGGCAGATGGTGGAGCAGGGGCAGGGCGGCAAGATCATCAACATCGGTTCGATGCTCTCCTACCAGGGCGGCATCCTGATCCCCGGCTACGCGGCGGCGAAGGGCGGCATCAAGTCCCTCACGATGCTCATGGCGAACGAGCTGAGCAGGTACGGCATCTGCGTGAACGCGATCGCGCCCGGCTACATCGCGACGGCGAACACGGCGCCTATCCGCGCGGACAAGAAGCGCAACAAGGCGATCCTCGACCGCATCCCCGCCGGGCGCTGGGGCACGCCGGACGACCTGAAGGGCCTCTGCGTGTTCCTCGCCGCGCCGGCGAGCGACTACGTGACCGGCTTCATGTATGCGTGCGACGGAGGCTGGCTCGCCCGCTAAATGAAGATCCTCACCCGATACGTCCTGCGCGAGTTCTGCGTCCCCCTCTTCTACTGCCTGACGGGGTTCGTCTCGATCTACCTCCTGTTCGAGCTCTTCGGCTCGTTCAGCCGGCTGGTCGCGGCCCGTCCCGGCTTCTTGAAGGCCGGCACGTACCTCGCGGGCTACCTCGCGCCCTACTTCGAGTGGATGGCGCCGGCGTGCCTGATGCTGGCGACGCTCTACACGATGTGGAACTTCTGCCGCCACTCCGAGATCATCGCGATGCGGGCGAGCGGCATCGGCTTCTTCACGATCGTGAAGCCGCTCCTCGCGGTGGCGACGCTCATGGCGCTGCTCGTGGGGTGGGTGAACGAGGTGTACGTGCCGCGCTACGGGCAGTGGGCGAAGCTCTACAAGGCGCACCGGTTCAAGGAAGAGGACATGGAGAAGGCGGACGACATCGTCTTCCACAACGCGGCGAAGAGCCGGACCTGGCGCGTGGGGCTGCTCGTGAACGAGGAGGCGTCGATCCTGGAGGACGTCTCCGTCTCCGTCAACTATCCGGGCGGCGGACGCAAAATGACGATCAACTCGCCCCGTGCCGAGTGTCTGGACGGCGTGTGGTACCTGATGAACCCGGAGATCGTCTACTACACGGAGCTGGGGGCCGAGATGGTGTCGCCCACCCCCGAACTCGACAAGCTCTCCCTGCGTCCCTTCGTGGAGTTCGACGAGAAGCCCCGCGACTTCCTGCTGCAGAACCGCGACCCCGCCTTCTGCTCCACGCTGGAACGCCTCCACTACCTCAGAATGCACCCGGCCCTCACGGCGGAGACGCGCCGGAGCCTCGTCTACGACCTCGCGGCGCAGGTCGTCGCGCCGCTCGCCTGCCTCGTCATCACGCTCTTCGCGATCCCGGCCGGCATCGCGAGCGGGCGGCAGAGCGTCTTCAAGGGCATCGTGGGGGCGCTCGGCATGTTCTTCGCCTTCTACGGTCTGACGATCTGCGGCATGGTCTTCGCGAAGAAGGGGTGGATTCCGCCCATCCCGGCGGCCGTGCTGCCGGACCTCATCTTCTTCGCCGTGGGCTGCCGCCTCTTCTGGCGGCAGCGGTAGCGCGAAAGGCCGTCCGCAGGCTGGACGCCGCGCGTTCTTTTTGATATACTGCCACGCAGTTGCGAGTTGTTTTCAGGAAACGGCACCGAGAGGAACAAGCGAGAGAGGATATCAGACAAGATGGTTACGGCGATTATCGTGGCGGCAGGAAAGAGCGAGCGCATGGGCGCGGGCACCGACAAGGCATTTCTCAACCTTGGGCCAAAGCCCGTGGTGGCCTGGAGTCTGCTCGCCTTCGAACGCTGCGCGGACGTCGACCAGATCGTCCTCGTCGTGCGCAAGGACCAGCTCATCGCCGCGAAGGCCGTCGTGCGGATGTTCGGCATCTCGAAGGTGCGGGCGGTCGTGGCCGGGGGCGCGAAGCGCCAGGACTCGGTGATGAACGGCATGAAGGAGCTGGACGTCGATACGCGCTTCGTGGTCGTCCATGACGGGGCGCGGCCCTGCGTGCGGCCCGAGACGATCTCCGAGGTCGTCAAGCTTGCCCGCCGCACCGGCGCGGCGGTGGTGGGAAGCCGCATCTGGGACACGGTGAAGTTCGTCGAGAAGGGCACGACCGTGACGCGCACGGAGGACCGCGCGAAGCTGTGGGCCGTGCAGACGCCGCAGGCGTTCGACGTGCGCCTCCTGAAGCGGGCCTACGCGGCCGTGGCGGAGCAGAAGAAGGACGTGACGGACGATGCGTCCGCCGTGGAGCTGCTGGGCGAGCCGGTGAAGATCTTCGAATCCGAAAAGCCGAACCTGAAGATCACGACGGTCG
>CAKULR010000171.1 GCA_934667295.1 uncultured Kiritimatiellota bacterium | reverse complement strand
ACCAGACGCTCGGGTCCTTCCATGACGATGTCAGGTGCGCTGCCGCCCTCGATGGCGGTGTTGACCTGGTCGTCGCCGTTGGTGTAGTCGAGGTACTCGACGGTGACGTGGATGTCGGGATACTGGGCGTTGAAGTCAGCCAGCAGCGCGTCAACGGACTCGGAATCGCCCCACTTGCCGATGGGGTAGGTCCACAGCGTAATGTCAGCAGCCTGGCCGGCTTCGGCGGTGGACTCTGCGGGAGCGGCCTCGCTGGAGGCGGTAGAAGTGCACTCGGCAGGTGCGGTAGCGGTCGCGGCGCTGGAAGTGGAGCCGCCGCAGGCGACGAGCATGCTGGCTGCCATGCTGGCGGCCGCAGCCTTTTCTCCCTATTGCGGCGATAAGCGGAACGCCTATGTGGATCGCTATGTGGATGAGGGGCGGCTCAGCAACCGGGCCTTCAGCGTCTACGGCTACATGAGCGTGCCGACGGACAGGGCCCGCGCGCCCTACCCCGTCGATTTCCAGGTCGCGGCGGCGGGCTTCGGCGGCTGGACGAACAACATGCAGGGACAGAAGGACGCGATTTCGGTCTTCTTCTCCGTCTACCCCTTCGAACCGCACTGGGACTGGGAGAAGATCGGCCTCAAGGCGAAATACGACGCGATGAACGCCGCATGCCAGGCGAAGTACGGCACCGGCTACGCGACGAGCGGCATTTCCGAGAGCCGCGAGGCGTACTTCTTCTACCCGGTGCTGCTCGGCATCGACCGCGCCGTCGACTGGGTGGTGGCGCGCCCCGACGTCGACCGTGCGCGCGTGCGCTACCAGGGGACCTCACAGGGCGGCGGTTTCGGCTTCTACCTCACGGGGCTCAACCACGCCTTCACGCGCGCGGCGTTCTACGTGCCCGCGATCACGGACACGATGGGCTACCTGAAGGGGCGGCAGAGCGGCTGGCCGCAGATCGTCGAGCGCAACGCCGCCACGCCCGAGAAGCGCGCGGCCGCCGAGAAGTACGCCCCCTACTTCGACGGGGCCAACTTCGCCGCGCGCATCCGCTGCCCCGTGCGCGTCGCCGTCGGGTTCGCCGACACGACCTGCGCGCCCGGCGCCGTCTACGCCGCCTACAACGCGATTCCCGTGAAGGACAAGGGCATCGTCCACGGCATCGGCATGGGACACGGCTGCTTTGGAAAGTTCTACCAGGAACTCGGCGCCTGGGTGCGGGACGACGGGCGGGCGCGCGCCGCCACCGTCATGCTGGACCTGCCGAAGGACGGTGCGACGCCCGTCACGGCGGCCCTCCAGAAGGTCATTGACGACCTGTCGTCCGCCGGCGGCGGCAAGCTGGTCCTGCCCGCCGGAACCTACCTCACGGGCGGCATCTTCCTGAAGGACCGCGTGACGCTGCACCTCGCGAAGGGCGCGACGTTGCTGGGAAGCACGAACCACCTCGACTACGCGGGGCACAAGGCCGTCGTCGGCGCCGTCCAGGCGCGGCACGTCGCCCTGGAGGGCGAGGGGACCGTGGACGGACGCGGCTGGGCGGCACCCGTCCGCGACGGCGCGCCGAACCGTTGGAAGTGCTGTTTCTTCTTCCGCTGCACCGACGTGCGCGTGGAGGGGGTGAAGCTGACGAACCCGGCGAGCTGGACGTGCTACTTCAAGGAGTGCGACGGCGTCCTCGCGCGGAAGGTGACGATCTTCAGCCACGCGAACTTCAACAACGACGGGTTCGACATCGATTCGAAGAACGTCCTGATCGAGGACTGCACGGTCGATTCGGACGACGACGCGATCTGCCCGAAGAGCGACAACCCGGACTTCGTCCCCGAGAACATCGAGGTGCGCAACTGCCGCCTCGCCTCCAACTGCAACTTCATCAAGTTCGGCACGTCGAGCCGGGGCGGCTTCCGCAACTGCCGCATCCACCACTGTACGCTCGTGCCGGCCAGCCGGTCCAATTTGCGCAAGTGGCAGCACAGGCTGCCCGGCGTCACGGATCCCATTTCGGGGCTCGCCGGCATTGCGCTTGAAATGGTGGACGGCGGCGTGATGGAGAACATCCGCGTCCACGACATCGTGATGGAGGGCGGCATGCAGACCCCGATCTTCGTGCGGCTCGGACGGCGGAACGTCCACCCCTCCGGCGCGCGGGCGGAACTGAAGGACTGCGTGATCGAGAACGTCACGTGCCGTTCGACGGCGAGCTTCATCGCAAGCTCCATCACGGGCGTGCCGGGTCTGCGCGTGCAGGACCTCACATTGCGCAACCTCGATTTCACGGTGAAGGGCGGCTGCACGGTGGCGGAGGCGAAGAGGCCCGTCCCCGAGGTCGAGAAGGCCTACCCCGAGAACCGCATGTTCGCCAAGCTGCCGCTACCCGCCTACGGGTTCTACCTACGGCATGCGGACGGCATCCGCTTTGAGAACGTGAAGCTGCGCTTCGCGGGGCTGCGCGAGGAACGCGAACCCGTCGTGCAGGACGACTGCACGGGCGTCGAGTTCGTCAACTGCGACTTCCTCGTGCCGTCCAAGACCCTCTTCGTAAACCAAAGGAGTAACTGAAACCATGAAATGCTGTTTCCTCTCTGCGGCCGCGCTGGCGGCCTACGTGTCGTTCGGCGCGGCGATGCCAATGCCCGACGCCGAGGGCTTTGTCCCGCTGTTCAACGGAAAGGACCTCACGGGCTGGATCGGCGCCACGTCGTCCTACGGCGTCGAGACGATCAAGGTCAAGATGGCCGGAACCGGCGAGGAAAAGGAGATGAACGTGCTTGCCTGCCAGCCGGGCAAGGGATCCGGCGGCAACCTCTGCACGGAAAAACAGTACGAGAACTTCATCCTCCGCTTCGAGTTCTGCATGCCGGAGAACGGCAACAACGGACTCGGCCTGCGCATGACCGACATCCACAAGGACGCCGCCTACCACGCCATGTGCGAGCTCCAGCTGCTCGACGACGGCGGTGACGCCTACTACGACAAGGCCGCGAAGAAGGACAAGCTCAAGCCCTACCAGTACACGGGATCGGTCTACGGCATCGTGCCCGTGAAGCGCGACAACTTCAACAAGCAGATCTGGGGCAAGGACAAGAACTTCACCGGTGGCGGCAGCTACGTGCGCAAGCCCGGCATGTGGAACTTCGAGGAGGTCCGCGTGATCGGCAGCCGCATCCAGGTAATCCTGAACGGCGAGCTCGTGACGGACGCCGACGTTTCGAAGTTCAAGGGCGACGGCACGGACACGCCGGACGGCAAGAAGCATCCCGGCCTCCACAACCGGAAGGGCCACATCGGCTGGCTCGGCCACGGTCACCACGTCATGTGGCGCAACATCCGCATCAAGGAGGTTCCGGCGGACTACGTGGTCGGTTCGGACACGCAGAAGGCGTGCCCCGCCGGCTTCACGGCGCTCTTCGACGGCGATGCGGCGAGCCTTGCGAAGAACTGGAAGGGCGTGACGACCGCCGAGAAGTTCGACAACCCGAAGGTCCGCCAGGCCGCCACGCCCGAGAAGCGCGCCGCGATGCAGAAGATCGCCGACAAACAGAAGGACGAACATTGGCACGTGCGCGACGGGGCGCTCTTCTTCGACGGCTTCCGGGGCGGCTACTCGCTCGCGACGGCGAAGGACTACGGGGACTTCGAGATGTGGGTGGACTGGCGTACGTTGTCCGTCCAGGGCGACAGCGGCCTCTACCTGCGCGGCTCGCCCCAGGTCCAGATCTGGGACGCCCACAACCAGTGGGGCATCGGTTCGGGCGGCCTCTACAACAACCAGAAGCATCCGTCGCGTCCGCTCTGCATCGCGGACCGCAACGTCGGCGACTGGAACACCTTCCACATCACGATGCGCGGCGAGCGCGTGACCGTCGAGCTCAACGGCGTCAAGGTCGTGGACAACACGGTGCTGGAGAACTACTGCGAC
>CAKULR010000170.1 GCA_934667295.1 uncultured Kiritimatiellota bacterium | reverse complement strand
GGGCGGGACGGTGACGCTCCACCGCATCGTCCTCGTCTTCCACGGCGGCGACGTGGTGCTCTGCGAGGAACTCTGACGGATGAAAGGTAGGACTGCAAGATGAAGGATGTTTTTTCACGGGGTACGAGGTTCATGCTGGCCGGTGCCGCCCTTTTTCTGGTGTGCGGCGCGCGGGCGGCGGCGTTTGAGACGGTCGTGACGGGAACGGTGGCCGGCGACGTCCGCGTGAGCAGCCGGGACGCGGGCAACTGGACGTTCGCCTGCACGCGCCGGTCGTTGGGCGCGGGCGTGGACGAGATCGAGGTTTCCCTCTCGGCGGCGGCCGAGGCGCGTCCGCCGTCCTTCAAGGTGAGCTGGGCGGTGCCGCAGCGCGACATCCAGGCGTTCTGGACGCCGCAGGACGGCGGGACCTGTGTCATCCCGGCGGATGGGGGCGGCGGCAAGTCCAGCGATTTCGCGCACTGGTCGCCGGTCGGTGCGCTCATCAGCGACCGCACCCGCACCCGCCTGTCCGTGGCCGCCGACGCGGCGCACCGCGTCGTGTACTATGCGGCCGGACTGAAGGAGACGACGTGCGAGCTGAGCTGTTCGATGTCGTTCCTCACGGGCGTGGAGGCGCCGCTCGCGTCCTATGCGGTGCGCATCCGGCTCGATGCGCGCGATGTCTTCTGGTCCGACGCCGTGCGCGAGGCTTCGGAGTGGATTTCGTCCAGGCCCGGCAACGCGCCGTGCGTGGCGCCGGCGGCGGCCTTCAAGCCGCTCTACTCGTCGTGGTACTGCTTCCACCACGACGTCTTCGCCAAGGACATTGAGGAAGAGTGCGCACGGGCGGCCAAGCTGGGCATGAAGACGCTGATCCTCGACGACGGTTGGCAGTTGGAGGACGGGAGTGGCGGCTATACCAAGTCCGGCGACTGGCAGATCGCGAAACGGCGCTTCCCGGACATGGCGGCGCACGTGCGGCGCGTGCAGGCGATGGGGTTGAAGTACATGGTCTGGTATTCCGTTCCGTTCATCGGCACGAAGTCCGCCAACTACGCGCGTTTCAAGGGCAAGTACCTCTACGAGACGCTGGGCGCCGGCGTGCTGGATCCGCGTTTCCCGGAGGTGCGCGCGTTTCTCGTGGGCGTCTACGAGAAGGCGTTGCGCGACTGGAACATCGACGGGTTCAAGCTCGACTTCATCGACTGCTTCCGCATCAAGGACAAGGATCCGGCGGAGGCGGAGAACTACGCCGGACGCGACACGAAAAGCGTCGAGGAGGCGTCCGATCGGCTGCTCGGCGAGGTGATGGCCCGCCTGAAGGCGATCAAGCCCGACCTGCTGGTCGAGTTCCGCCAGGCCTACGTCGGCCCCGCGATCCTCAAGTACGGCAACATGTTCCGCGTGGCCGACTGCCCGGGCGACAAGAACCGCAACCGGCGCGGGATTGCGCGTCTGCGCCTGACTTCCGGACTGGGAGCCGTACACGGCGACATGTTGGAATGGCATCCGGACGAACCGGCCGAAGTCGCGGCGCGCGCCGTCCTGGACTCGATCTTCGGCGTGGTCCAGTATTCGATGATGCTGCGCAGGCTGCCGGAGAGCCATACCGCGATGATCCGCCACTGGGCCGACTTCTCGACGCGCCACGAGGATGCGCTGCTGCACGGGACGTTTCGCGCCTACAATCCCGAGCACGGCTACCCCGTCCTGGAGGGCGCGTCGGCGAATGAGCGCATCCTGGGCGCGTACCTTGCGGGGTTCTGCGTCGACGGCGGCGCACCGGACCGCGAGACCTTCGTGCTGAACGGCACGGGCGAGAACCGTCTTGTGCTGCGTCTGCATGCGGCTCCCCGGCGCGTGCAGGCTTTCGACACGTTCGGAAAGGAAGTCCCGGCCCCGTCGCTCACCGCCGGCGTCAACGAGGTCCCGGTTCCGTGTTCGGGCTATCTCCGCATCGCATACTGATACGGCATGGAATTTGCTAACGGTTTCTTGATATGAAGCGTACCGACATCCACAAGATCCTGCTGATCGGCGCAGGGCCGATCGTCATCGGCCAGGGCTGCGAGTTCGACTATTCGGGCGTGCAGGCCGTCAAGGCGCTCACGCACGAGGGCTACGAGGTCGTGCTCGTCAACTCGAACCCCGCGACGGTGATGACCGACCCTGAGATGGCGCCGCACACCTACATCGAGCCGATCACGCCCGAGTCGATCCACGAGATCATCCGCCGGGAACGCCCCGACGCGCTGCTGCCGACGCTGGGAGGGCAGACCGCGCTCAACGTCGCGATGGAGGTCGCGCGCCAGGGCATCCTCCGCCGCTACAAGGTGGAGATGATCGGCGCGAATGCGGACGCCATTGCGCGCGCCGAGGACCGCGAGCTCTTCAAGGAGGCGATGCTGTCGCTCGGCCTCGACATGCCGGTCTCGGTTTCGTGCCACACGCTCGACGAGGCGAAGGACGCCGCGCGGAAGATCGGTACCTGGCCGCTCATCATCCGCCCCGGCTTCACGCTCGGCGGCACGGGCGGCGGCATCGCGCACGACGCGGCGGAGTTCGAGACGATCGTGCAGCGCGGTCTCGACGCCTCGCTCAACTCGGAGGTGCTGGTCGAGGAATCCCTTCTCGGCTGGAAGGAATACGAGATGGAGGTGATGCGCGACCGGAAGGGCAACGGCGTCATCGTCTGCTCCATCGAGAACCTTGACCCGATGGGCATCCACACGGGTGACTCGATCACCGTCGCGCCGATCCAGACGCTCACCGACCGCGAATACCAGGCGATGCGCGACGACTCGCTCGCCGTCCTCGACGCGATCGGCATCTCGACGGGCGGCTCCAACGTGCAGTGGGCCGTCAACCCGGAGACGGGGCGGCGCATCATCATCGAGATGAACCCGCGCGTCTCGCGCTCCTCCGCGCTCGCCTCGAAGGCGACGGGCTTCCCGATCGCGAAGATCGCCGCGCTCCTCGCCGTCGGCTACACGCTCGACGAACTGCGCAACGACATCACGCGCGAGACGCCGAGCTGCTGCGAGCCGGCGCTCGACTACGTGGTCGTGAAGGTGCCGCGCTTCACGTTCGAGAAGTTCCCCGCCGCCGACCCCCATCTCGGCACGCAGATGAAGTCCGTCGGCGAGGCGATGGCCATCGGCCGCACGTTCAAGGAGGCCTTCCAGAAGGCACTCCGCTCGCTGGAGACGAAGCACGCGGGCTTCGGCGCGGACGAGAAGAACGAGATGTTCTTCCCCGCGCCGGACCACGCGACGTGGGATGCCGTCCGCACGCAGGAGTGGAACGACGCCGAACTCGCCGACGCGCTCGCCCATCCGGGCGCGGACCGCATCTTCCAGCTCCACGAGGCCCTGCGCCGTGGCTGGACGGTTGAGCGCCTGTTCGAGTTGACGAAGATCGACCGCTGGTTCCTGCGCCACCTCGACGAACTCCAGAAGTTCGAATCGTTCATCACGGGCCACCGGACCCTCGCGGCCTTCGCCGCCGACCGCGCGGCTTTCGCCCAGGCGAAGTCGATGGGCTTCAGCGACGCCCAGATCGCCTACCTCCTCCAGGGTCCCGAAACGGAGGTGCGCGCCGCCCGCCTCGCGCAGAACCTGCGCCCGGTCTTCGGCGCGGTCGATACCTGCGCTGGCGAGTTCAAGGCCATCACGCCCTACTTCTACTCGACGCATGCCGCCTCCGTCCTCCGTGCCGCCGTACCTCCGTGTGAGGCGGATCCCTCCTCTTCCGAGGCGCGCAAGCGGAAGATCATGGTGCTCGGCGGCGGACCCAACCGCATCGGCCAGGGCATCGAGTTCGACTACTGCTGCTGCCACGCCGCGTTCGCGCTGCGGAAGCGGGGCTTCGAGGTCATCATGGTGAACTCGAACCCGGAGACGGTCTCGACGGACTACGATACGTCCGACCGCCTCTACTTCGAACCGCTCACGCTCGAAGACGTGATGGAGATCTACGACCGCGAACGCTGCGACGGCGTGATCGTGCAGTTCGGCGGAC
>CAKULR010000169.1 GCA_934667295.1 uncultured Kiritimatiellota bacterium | reverse complement strand
ATCTTTAACAGAGAGGAAAAAGAGATCCCGAGTACATTGATCGGAGAGATCGTAATGGATAAGATCAAGAATCTCGGCGGCGCAGGACGCGCCGTACCTGAAGGGGTTCTCCGGCGCGCTCGCGCCCGGCGACGTCGTGAACGTGCTGGACGGCCTCACGAAGGACTACGGACTCCTGCTGCAGGGCGAAAAGCGCCATTGGCTCACGGGGATCGTCGCTGACCTCCTCGCGAACAAGGGGCTGACGTGCGAGCAGCTGGTCCTCGCGCGGCACCAGGTGCGGCAGCGGCTCGACTACTACTACGCCGAAGCCATTGCGGAAGCGCGGCGGCGCGCGTATCAGGCGGTGTTCGCGTTCGGGACGAAGCACGAGATCCGGCTCGACCTCGCGCAGGGGTTTGCGTTCGACGAACATGTCTACGACGGGCCGTTCAAGCGCTATGCGGGCAGCTACCGGTTCAGGAAACACTACCTGGGGCCGCACCGCGTTCCGGCCTTCGACGGCACGGGCGAGGGCGAGGAGTTCGCGTGCGCGCAGAAGATCGACGCGAACGGGCAGGTCGCGTTCTGGCTGCGGAACCTCGCGAAGGACGAGCACCGCTCGTTCCGGCTGCCCGTGGCGACGGCAGAGAACAGCTGGTTCTACCCGGACTTCATCGGCCAGCTGACCGACGGACGGCTCTTCGTCCTCGAATACAAGGGCAGGCTGACGGGGCAGGACCGCGACACCATCGAGAAGGACGCGGTCGGGCGGCTCTGGGCGGCGCAGGACAAGACGAAATACGTCTATGCCACGATCTACGGGCCGGAGAAGGACGGCAAGACCGTCGAGCAACAGATCGCGGCGGCGTTCGGGCCTTCCTAACACGGGGAGGGTCGCGCTTGTCGCGACCGATGGCGCTGGAACGGTGGACAATGGCGGGGGGCATGTGCTAAACTTGCCTTTAACCACGGCTTGGAGGTCGCGGGCGTCGCAGGGTGCGCCCCGCCTGTCGTGGGAAAACGGAAGGAAGCGCAATGAGAAGACGGTTTGGCTGGATGGCGTGTGTCGCGTGGGGGATGGCGTGGGCGGTTCTGGCGGCGGTGCCGGACCAGGTGGATCCGCGCGTACGCACCTACGTGGCGCCGACGCGGGTCGTGTGGACCACCTCGAACGCAGGGACCTACGGGACGCGCGCGGCGGTCAGGAACGTGGAGAGCCTGCTGACGGCGAAGTACGGGCAGGTGCCGGAGAAGGCCTGGCTCCGGCCGAGCGGATGCACGCTCGTGAACAACGGCGACCCGGCGGGCGTGCTCCTCGACTTCGGGCGCGAGCTCCACGGCGGAATCCAGATCGGCAACAGCGAGTTCACGCACGGCTCGAAGGTCCGCATCCGCTTCGGCGAGTCCGTGGGCGAGGCGATGGGCGACGTCGGCACGAAGGGGGCGACGAACGACCATGCCGTGCGCGATGCCGTCTACCAGCTGCCGCACCTCGGCATGCTGGAGGTCGGCAACACGGGCTTCCGCTTCGTGCGGATCGACCTGCTGACGCCGGGGAAGGTGACGCTCGAATACGTGCGTGCCATCTCCCTGATGCGCCCGATGCCGCGCGTGGGGGCGTTCCGCTCGTCCGACGACCGCCTCAATCGCGTGTGGGAGACGGCGGTGCGCACGGTCCACCTCTGCTGCCAGGACTTCCTCTGGGACGGCATCAAGCGCGACCGTCTCGTGTGGATGGGCGACACGCATCCCGAGACGCGCGCGATCCTCTCCGTCTTCGGCGCGGCGGACGTCCTGCCCGCCTCGCTCGACTACGCCGCCGCCACGACGCCGCCCGAAACGGCGTGGATGAACGGCATGGCGAACTACACGCTCTGGTTCCTGCGCAACACGCACGACTGGTACTTCTACACGGGCGACGCCGCCTACCTGAAGACGCGCCGGGACTACCTCGTCAAGACGGTCGAACACGTCCTTGCGGAGACCTTCGGCGAGAAGGCCGCCTTCCGCACGAAGGGTTTCCTCGACTGGCCCACGCAGCACAACAAGCCCGCCGTCGACGCGGGGACGCGCGGCCTCGTGGCGATCACGCTCGACAACGCGGCGACGATGATGGACGTGGTGGGCGCGGCGGACGGGGCGGCCCGCTGCCGCGCGGCGGCGGCGAAGGTGCGCACCGAGAGGCCCGACCCGCACGGCGCGAAGTCCGCCGCCGCGCTCCTCGCGCTCGGCGGCCTGCGCGACGCGAAGGAGATGTACCGCGACGTTCTGGGCCGGAACGGGCTCGACGGCGTCTCGACGTTCTACGGCTACTACATGCTGGAGGCGATGAGCGCCGCCGGCGAGAACCAGCGCGCGCTCGACACGGTGCGCGACTACTGGGGCGCCATGCTCGACATGGGCGCGACGAGCTTCTGGGAGGACTTCAACGTCGCCTGGACGAACAACGCGACGCGGCTCGACGAGATGCCGGTGGCCGGAAAGAAGGACATCCACGGCGACTTCGGCGAGTTCTGCTACCCCGGCTACCGCCACTCGCTCTGCCACGGCTGGAGCGCGGGGCCCGCCGCCTGGTGCATCAACCGCGTGCTCGGCCTGGAGGCGCTGGACGCCGGCTGCCGCACGGTGCGCGTGAAGCCGTTCCTCGGCGACCTCGCCTGGGCGGAGGGGGCGCTGCCGACGCCGTTCGGCCCGGTCCGCGTGCGCCACGAAAAACGGGCGGACGGCACGGTCGAGACGAAGGTCGACGCGCCCAAAGGCGTGACGGTCGTGCGCGAATAGCCGGTTTCCGTGTCCGTGCGGTACGGAAACCGTGTCTTCTTGAAAAAACGCTACTCCCACGGCGGTGAATGTGGTAATATATCGCCCGATTTGTTCCGCATCAACGGAAGACAAGGAGTAAAAAGAGATGGACATCAACTTCGGTGGCGTCGTCGAGAAGATCGTGACGCGCAAGGAATTCCCGCTCAAGAAGGCCCAGAAGGTTCTCAAGGGCAAGACGGTCGCGGTGCTTGGCTACGGCATCCAGGGTCCGGCCCAGGCGCTCAACATGCGCGACAACGGCATCAACGTGATCGTCGGCCAGCGCAAGGGCAAGGGTGCGAACAGCTCGTGGGGGCGTGCGCTCAAGGACGGCTGGGTTCCCGGCAAGACGCTCTTCTCCATCGAGGTGGCCGCCGAGAAGGGCGACATCATCATGCTCCTGACGTCCGACGGGTCCGTCGGCGAGGTCTGGAAGAAGCTCGAGCAGTACGTGACGCCGGGCAAGGCGCTCTACTTCTCGCACGGCTTCGCGTATGTCTACAACAAGCTCACGGGCGTGAAGCCGGGTCCGGACGTGGACGTGATCATGGTCGCGCCGAAGGGCTCGGGCACGAACGTGCGCCGCAACTTCCTGAACGGCGCGGGCATCAACTCGTCCTACGCCGTGGCGCAGAACGCGACGGGCAACGCGGGCGACCTCACGCTCGCGATCGGCATCGCGGTGGGTTCAGGCTACCTCTTCCCGACGACGTTCGAGAAGGAGGTGACGAGCGACCTCGTGGGCGAGCGCGGCATCCTGATGGGCGCGCTGTGCGGCGTGATGGAGGCGCAGTACTACACGCTGCGCGCGAACGGCCACTCGCCGAGCGAGGCGTTCAACGAGACGTGCGAGGAGCTCACGCAGTCGCTCGCGCGCCTGGTGGACGAGAACGGCATGGACTGGATGTACTCCAACTGCTCGCAGACGGCGCAGCACGGCGCGCTCAAGTGGCGTCCGCTCTTCCGCAAGGCGACGGAGCCCGTCTTCAAGAAGCTCTACAAGTCGACGAAGACGATGCAGGAGGCCAAGGAGGTCATCCGCGACACGGGCCGCCCGGACTACAAGGAGTTCATGGCCGCGAAGCTGCAGGAGATGCACGACAGCGAGATGTGGAAGGCCGGCGAGGCCGTCCGTTCGCTCCGTCCGCACGAGGGCAAGAAGGCCGGCGCCGACAAGGCCGCCGGCATCACGGGCCGCACGAGCACGAAGTAGGCGCCCGGCGCGCCGGACCCGGCGATCGGAGA
>CAKULR010000168.1 GCA_934667295.1 uncultured Kiritimatiellota bacterium | reverse complement strand
CCGCGCCGCGCCGCGAACCGAGCCCTTCTCCCTTGTTCTCTCTTCTCTCTCGTGTTCCGCGTCCCTTCCGGCGGCTCCGAAGGAGCCCCGTGCCGAAACGCGATCTTCTAGCACCATCTCTTCTCAAGGACCGACTTCCGCTCCCCCGGTGGGCCGTGGCCCGTGGGGTGGCGAACGAGGACATAGTGTACCAGATTCCCCGGAGCCGCGCAAGGGGGTAGGCAGAAGTTTCTCAAAAAAAGTTTTCAGCCCTCTCCCGTGAGCGCGTCGATCTGCTTGCGCGTGCCGAAGACGATCAGCTTGTCGTCCGCGTGGACCTGGTCGTTCGGACCGGGAATGAGCACCGCGCGCGGCTTCTTCGGGTTCTCGTCGAGGCGGCGGATGCAGAGCACCGTCACGCCCGTCTTCTTGCGGAGGTCCGCCTGTGCGAGCGTCTTGTTGGCGCAGGAGTCGGGAACGTCGATTTCGGCGATTGAGCAGCCCTCCGAGATCTCCAGGAGGTCGAACGCGCCGCCGCTCATGATCGTGTGGGCCAGACGGTGGGCGCTGTCGCGGTCCGGATAGATCACCTGGTCCGCGCCGAGCTTCAGCAGGATCTTCCCGTGGAGTTCGCTGGAGGCCTTCGCGTAGACGAGCGGGATGCCGAGGTCCTTGCAGTTCGCGAGCGCGAGCATCGACGCCTCGATGTTGGAGCCGATGGCGACGACGGCCACGTCGCATTCGGCGAACCCGGCCTCCTCCAGGATCCGCGCCGATGTGGCGTCGCCCTGGACGGACTCGGAAACGACCTCCAGCGCCTGCTGCACCAGCGCGCCGTTCCGCTCCAGCAGCAGCACCTCCGTCCCCGACTCCGCGAGCGACTGCGCGAGCGCCATGCCGAAGCGGCCCGCCCCGATGATGCCCACGCGCCTCATTTCGACTCCTTCTTCCCCTTCTTCAACTCCCTCTTCCGCCCCAGCGTGGGGCGCTTGAACTCGCGCACCACGTTGTACAGCCGCTCGGCGAGCTCGGGGTCCTCCTCGAAGACGTTCTGCGGTTCGGAGAAGGTCTTGTTGTCGAGCGCGGCGCGCACGGCGATGAAGCGGCCGGGCGAGGGGAACTTCGTCGCGTGGAACATCTTGTCGCGGTCGAAGAGCCCCGCGTTCACCAGGTCCTGGAAGACCTCACGCACGTGTTCGGGATCGACGTGGTAGTTCTGCGTATGGTAGTCGTCCCACGTCGCGTCGCCCACCGACTTCGCAAAGCTGTCCGAGACGCGGCGCGACGTGCCGGACTTCACCTCCACGAAACCCGAGCCGTTGATGCGCACCGTCTCGCGCCGGATGGGCTCGCGGTTCGCGTTGTAGTAGTGGATCTCGATCCAGTTGAGGGGCGTCGTCGTCACCGTCACGTACGGGTCGTCCCAGAACAGTCCGCAGCCCGCCACGCCGGCGAGCAACAACAGCAGCGCGTTGCCGAAGATACGTCGTCTCATCCTCTCGTTCCTTTCCGATTTTCCGCAGGGGTCTTTGCGCAAAGCTGCGCGGCGGCCAGAAGCCCCGCACCGTACAGGGTCAGGGTCGGGTCGACGACGAAGGGCATTCCGATGTCCCGCAGCACCCACTTCGCGAATCCGCCGGTCGCGACCAGCCTGAAGTCCGTCCTGAAGTTCCGCGCGAGCGTCGTGACGATCTCGCGCACCATGCCACGGTAGCCGACGAGCGCGCCGAAGCGCATCGCCTCCTCCGTGGAGCGCCCGATCTTCGGGCACGCGCCGCCCAGCTTCATGCGCGGCAGCTTCGCCGTGCGCTCGTAGAGGTAGTCGCGCATGAGGGGGAAGCCCGGCGCGATGACGCCGCCCCGCCACACGCGGTCCGCCGTCACCGCCGCCGCCGTGAAGGCCGTCCCGAAGTCGCACACCACCACCGGCGCGCCATACCGGCCAACCGCCGCCGCCGCGTCGGCGAGGCGGTCCGCCCCGATCGTCTCGGGATGCGGGTAGTCGAGCGTCAGGGCGCCCGACGCCTCCAGCGACCGGTGGGTGATGCGCACGAACGGCAGACCGCGCACCTTCACGTCGTTCCGCCAGCGCGCATCGACGCGGGGCACCACGGACAGGTAGGCCACGCCGGCCAGCCCCTTCGCCCGCCGTGTACAAAGGGCCTCGATGCGCGCGCGCGCCTCCTCGAAGCCGCCGTCGCAGTGCGAGACGTGCGTCACCCGTCCGTTTGACCAGAGGCCCACGGCGGTTGACGTGTTTCCGACATCTACGACAATCAAGTTCACGGGACGCACATTATAGCACAACGGGCCGGTGCGGCACCGAGGCGAGGGAACAGCGCGGGATCAGGTCCCGCAGCGAAGCCGGCGCGCCGTCGCCCCAGCCGCACGTTCCGGCCAGCAGCCCCACCAGCTCCTCGGGCCGCCGCCCCGCCGCGCGGTACGACGCGATGCGCGTGTCGCCGTGGCGCTTCGCGAGCCGCCGCCCGTCCGCCCCCACCACAAGCGGCACGTGGCAGAACGCCGGCGGCTCGCACCCCAGCGCGCGGTAGAGGAGGATCTGCGCGGGCGTCGCGGCGAGCAGGTCGTCGCCCCGCACGACCTCCGTCACGCCCATCGCCGCGTCGTCCACCGTCACCGCGAGCGTGTAGCCCGCGCCGAACTCGTCGCGCGCCACGGGGAAGTCCCCCAGCGTCCGCGCGACGTCCTGCTCGAAGGACCCCGCGAAGACGTCCTCGAAGCGGACGACCGTCCCCTCCGGCACGCGGAACCGCCAGCAGGGCAGACGCGGCACATCCGTTTCTTCACGTAGAAACGCCTGCGCCGCCCGCCACGACGCGAACCGCCCCCGGCAGGTTCCCGGATAGAAGAGCTGGTCGCCCGCGTGCGGTGCGGACTGCGCCCGCTCCACGTCCTTCCGCGAGCAGACGCAGGGGTACACGAGCCCCTGCGCGTGGAGACGTTCACGCGCCGCGCGGTAGAGCCCCTTCCGTTCGCTCTGCACATACTCCTCGTCCCAGTCGAACCCCAGCCACTTCAAATCCTCGACGGCCGCCCGCGCCGCCCCCGGCTTGTCGCGCGGATGGTCAAGATCCTCCATGCGCAGGATCACCTTCCCTCCCTGCGCCCGCGCCCGCAGCCACGCGATCATGAACGTGCGCGCGTTCCCCAGATGCAGCGCCCCCGTCGGCGACGGCGCCAATCGCCCCACGTACTTCGTACCCGCTTGAACCACGGCGTTCACGTGTCGATCCCCCCGTCAGTCACATCGTCTCGTTCAGTTTGTAGTCCAGCGGGTTCTTGTCCGTCGTGCCGACGAACGAAAGATCTTCCGCATCGGCGCCGAACGCGCCGAACAGAACCAGCAGCCCCAACAGTCTTCGCATCGCACACACCTTTCCCTTGAAGTTTCCGTTAAGGGCATTATACCACAATCCAATGTGGTTAAGTCGCCGCTGCGCGGCTTTAAGTGGTTAAATCGCCGCTGCGCGGCTTTAAATGTCCGCACGCGGGAAGAGGGGCGCGTTCCTGTGCGACCGCCGTTCCCCACAGCGCCACGCGCCGACGGCGGCGCATCCGCGAGGGCACCGCGCCCTCGGGGACGCCCACGCGAACGCCATCGTGTACGCGGGCCGCCGGGACGTCGGCCCCTACCACGGCACCACATGGTGACGGACCGTACCACGCACACATGGTAGGGCGCGACGTCCCCGGCGCGCCGCGCCAACGGGAACGCCCACGAGAACGCCGTCATGTACGCGGGCCGCCGGGGACGTCGGCCCCTACCACACACCACATGGTGCCGGACCGTACCGCGCACCAAATGGTAGGGCGCGCGCGTTGGCGTCCGCCCGGAACGCGACGGCCCCACCGCGCCCCGGGGAGGAGCGAGACGCCCCCCGGCAGGGGGACGGGGAAGAAGCGGGTCCGCGCGTCGGGCCGCACCTCGCCGCGCGCGATGACCGGGACACCCGACAGAGCCCCGCCCGCCCACGGGAAGCGCCAGCCCGGCGGCGCCACGCGGAACGCCCAGGCGGAGCCGCCGCGCAG
>CAKULR010000167.1 GCA_934667295.1 uncultured Kiritimatiellota bacterium | reverse complement strand
CGCCTCGCCGACGACGCCGCGCACCTCCACGTGGTCCGCATGCCCCACCACCACGACGGCGAGCCCCCGCGCGGCGTAGGTCCGCACCTGGCGGTGGACGCGCGCCACGAACGGACAGGTCGCGTCGATCACCCGCAGCCCGCGCCGCGCCGCCTCCCGCCGCACGTCCGGACCCACCCCGTGCGCGGAGAAGAGCACCGTCCCCCCTTCCGGCACCTCCGCGAGGTCCGCCACCACGCGCATCCCCTTCGCCCGCAGGTCCGCCACCACGGACTCGTTGTGGACGAGTTCATGCAGGCAGAAGAGCGGCCCGGAAACGGCAAGGGCGTGAAGCGCCTTTTCAATGGCGGCCCTCACGCCCATGCAGAAGCCATGCGGTTCCAGCACCTCGACCTTCACGTCAGGGCGCCTTCCCCTTCGCCGCGTCCCACAGCGCCTCCATCTCCGCGAGGGACATGGACTTCAGGTCGCGCCCGGCCTCCTTCGCCCCGGCCTCGACCGCGCGGAAGCGCCGCGCGAACTTGGCGGTCGCCCCCTCCAGCGCGCTCTCGGAATCGGCCTTCAGGTGCCGCGCGAGGTTCGTCACGGAGAAGAGCAGGTCGCCCAGCTCCTCCTTCACGTGCGGGTCGAGCGCCGTGTCGTTCGAGGCGGCGACGGCCTCCTCCAGCTCGGCGAGTTCCTCGCGGATCTTCGCGAGCGGGCCCTTCGCGTCCTTCCAGTCGAACCCCACGCGCGCCGCCTTCTCCTGCGAGCGCTGCGCCTTCAGGAGCGCGGGCAGCGTCGGCGGCACGCCGTCGAGCGCGCTGTGGCGCGCCTCCCTGCGGTGCTCCTGCTGCTTGATCTGCTCCCAGTTCTTCAGGACGGTCGCGGGGTCCTTCGCCACGGCGTCGCCGAAGACGTGCGGATGCCGGCGCACCAGCTTGTCCGCGATCGCGTTCGCCACATCGTCGAAGGTGAAGCGCCCGTCCTGCTCGGCCATCACGCACTGGAACATCACCTGGAGGAGTACGTCGCCGAGCTCCTCCACGTAGTTCGCCTGGTCCTCGGGGCGGTCCATCGCGGCGAGGAGTTCGTAGGTCTCCTCCAGGACGCACGGCTTGAGCGTCGAGAGCGTCTGCACGCGGTCCCACGGGCATCCCGTCTCCGGATCCCGGAGACGGGCCATGATCCCGTGGAGTCTTTCAATACCGGACATGGACATGGAATAGAAGGATTAAGTCGCTTCGCTTTAAGTGGTTAAGTAGTTAAGTTAGTCACCAAGTTGGTCAATGAACCAAGTCGCTTTAGCCACTTAACCACTTAATTACTACTTAACTACTTAATCACTTAACCACTTAACTACCACTAGATGTGCAGCATGCGGAAGACGACGTCCGCAAGCTTCGCGTCGAAGCCCGGGACGACGGCGTCGGCACCGCCGAAATCCTGGTAGGCCACGTGGTCGTGCTCCACCGCGAGGGCGCTCAGGCCCGCGACGAGCGCGCTCTTCACGCCCTTGCCCGAACCCGTCACCGCCACCGCGAGCATGTTGACGAGGTCGTTCTGGCTGCACGCGCGCCGCCAGGCGTCCCACTTGCAGTTGCCGTACGTCTTCGACGGTTCGGCGTAGGGGACGACGAGGCCGGCGTCGAGGTCCGCGAGCGCGGGCCGCAACGCCTCCAGGTCCGCGCGCGTGGCCACGACGACCTTCAGCCCGCGCGCCGTGAGCCCCTTCACGAACGCCTTGAAGCCGGGCGTCACGGCGGCGGCGCACGCCTCCGTGAGCGCCGCGCGGAACGCCGCGTCCAGCTCCTGCGCGACGGCGGCGGCGTCGGCCTTGATGTCCAGCGCCTCGAAGAGCTCCGTCAGGCCGCCCTGGTAGTTGCCGCCCACGAGGTGCGTCGCCTCAAGCTTGACCGTGAGGTCCACGCCCAGCTTGGCCAGGACCTTCTTCGCGACGTCGAACAGGATCTGCGCGCCATCGACGGCGGTGAAGTCGAACTCGACGACCACGCCGCGCGGAATGGACTTTCTCTCTTCTGCCATTGGTTGTCTTCCTTTCCGGTGGCCCTTACTTCTTCACCACGCGCGTCTTGCGGGGACGCGGCTGGCCGATTTCCTTGAGCAGCTTGCGGAAGCGGCTGTTGCGCACGTTGAACGGCTTGCCGCCCTTGATGCGCTCGAACTCGCACGCGCGCAGCTCGTTGTGCCGGTCCTCGTCCTTGCCGACCACGCCGCCGATGCCGGCGAGCGCGCACTCCACCGCCTTCACCGCGCACGCGTGGATGAGGCGCAGGTCCTTCTTGTTCGGCGCCGCCGCGCGGGCGAAGTAACCGCTCTTGAAGACCTGCGTCTTCTCCGCGCCGATCTTCGCCGCGAACTGCTTGGCGAAGTACTGCCCCACGTTCACCTTGTCGAGCCGGGGGTGGCCGAACGCATCCAGCGGGATCTCCTCGCCCTGCTTCTTGAGCTCGGCGATGATCTGCTTCACGCACGCGCCCTCGGAGACGAAGATGTTCACGCTGTCGTGCTTGTCCATGATCGCCCGCAGGCGCTTGGCCTCGGCCTCGATGTCGATCTTCGCCTCGGGCACGTACACCGCGTGGACGTCCTGGCGCTCGCGCGTGAGGCCGAACTCCGGCACGAACTTGATGCGGCGGCCGAGCATCTTGTGGTAGGTGATCGCCGTGAACGCCGTCAGCCACCCGCAGTTGCGGCCCATCACCTCGTGGATGATGAGCGCGCGCGGGTTCGCGCTGTTCTCCTTGACGACGTTCATGAAGAACTTCGCGCCCTCCTCCGCCGCCGTGTAGGCGCCGAGCGACTGCTTGATCGGGTAGACGTCGTTGTCGATCGTCTTCGGCAGGCCCACGACCGTGAGCGCGTAGTTGTTCTTCGCGAGGTACGCCGCGAGGTCCGCCGCCGTCGTGTTCGTGTCGTCGCCGCCGATCGTGTGGAGCACGTCCACGCCGTCCTTCACGAGCTGGTCCGCCGCCACCTTGAGCGGGTCCTCGCCCTCCTTCACGAGCCCGCGCTTCACGCAGTCCTTCACGTTCGTGAGCTTCACGCGGCTGTTGCCGATCGGGCTGCCGCCGTGCTTCGTGAGCACGAGCGCGTTCTTGCGCACCTCGGGCGTCACCTTGATGGACTCGCCCTTGAGGAGCCCCATGTAGCCGTTGATGTAGCCGATCATCTCGACTTCCGGCGCCTTCTTCGTGTACTCGTCGATCAGGAACCCGATCGAGGAACTGAGACAGGGCGCCAGACCGCCCGCCGTGAGGAACGCCACCTTCTTGACTGCCATTTTCATCTACCTTTCGTTGACCGTTAAACGTTGAAAAACGTTGAAACCCTCAGATCTGCCGCAGCACGTTCGCGAGCTCGATCGCCGCCTGCATCGCCGCGAAGCCCTTGTTGCCCTGCTTCGTGCCGCAGCGCTCCACCGCCTGCTCAAGGTTCTCCGCGCTCACCACGCCGTCCGTCACCGGCACGCCCGTCTCCAGCGCGATCTGGTTGAACGCGCGCGCCGTCGTCTCGCAGATGAGCCCCGCGTGCGCCGTCGCGCCCTGCACGACCGCGCCGAGGCCGACCACCGCGTCGTACGCCCCCGACGCCGCCAGCCGCTTCGCCGTCACGGGAATCTCGTACGCCCCCGGCACGCGCACCAGCAGGAGATCCGCCCCGTCGCCGCCAAGGCGCGTGAACGCATCCTCCGCGCCCTTCACAAGCTGCTCCACCAGAAAGGAGTTGAAGCGGCTCGCCACGAGCGCGATCTTCAGCCCCTTCGCCGTCAAATTGCCTTCAATTGTCTTCATCGTCTTCCTTTCGGGTTGGAAACGGGGCCATTATCTCACAAGAAGGTGGACGGGGCAAGCCCGAACCACCGCCTTCGCGACATTTTTGTCCGATTTTTCTTTCGTCCACACACATGGCCTGTCCGCACACATGACGTCCGTGCACATGGTACGTCCGCGCACATGACACGTCCACGCACATGGTAGGGCGCGACGTCCTCGGCGCGCCGCGCACACGAAGACGCCCGCGAAGACGC